>JAFDHW010000497.1:1955-3636 GCA_019308705.1 Deltaproteobacteria bacterium | reverse complement strand
AGGGTGGTGACGAACCCCATTTCCAGGGCCTCGCGGCCGGTAAAGTCCCGGCCGGTCAAGGCCAGTTCCCTGGCGCGGCCGCCGCCGATGATGTGGGGCAGGCGCTGGAGCGTGCCCAAATCCGCGATGATGGCGAGCCGTGTCTCGCGGATGGAGAAAACGGCGTCCTCGGTGCACAGGCGGATGTCGCAGGCGCAGGCGAGATCGATGCCGCCGCCGATGCAGTGGCTGTGGATGGCGGCGATAACCGGCTTTGGGCAGCGCTCCACCGCGTTCATGCTCTCCTGCAGGGCCATGATCTCCCGGCGCATGGTTTCGCGGGAGTCCGCGCCCACGGCGCCGGTCAAGAGGCCGCCGGCCCACTTCAGGTCCAGCCCGGCGGTGAAGCTCTTGCCCTCGGCGCGGATGACCACCACCCGCACCTCCGGGTCGCGACCGAATTGTTCCATGTGGTCCACAAGCCCCTGGAAGAAGTCGCCGTCCATGGTGTTCCTGGCCTCGGGCCGGTTGAACACCAGCCATGCCACGTAGCCCTTGCGCTCAACCTTGAAGGGTTTGTTGTCCGCCATGGTATTCCTTTCAGGATCGGGCCAGCCGGGTTACCGTGTCTTCGGCCTGTTTCATGATGCGGTCAAAGAGCTCCTTTACGGACGGCAGGTCGTGCACCAGGCCGATGCCCTGGCCGCAGGACACGATGCCCGCGTCCGTCCGGCCCTCGTCGTACATCTTTTTCGCGTTCTCGCCCTTGATCACCTCGTAGATCCGGGTGAAATCCGCGCCCTCGGCCTCCATTTGGGCGCAGCGCTCCGCAGGCTGGTTCTTCCACACCCGGTGGGTGGCGTTCAACGACCGCATGATGAGCATGGTGTCCAGCTCCGAGGCGTTTAAAAGGGCCTGCTTCAGGTTGTCGTGGATGGGGCATTCCTTGGTCACCAGAAGCCGGGTACCCATGATGACGCCTTCCGCGCCCAGGGAAAGGACCGCGGCCACGCCGCGGCCGTCGGACACGCCGCCGCCGCCGATGACCGGGATCTTTACCGCGTCCACCACAGCGGGCACCAGCACCAGGGTGCCGATGTCCAGCTTGCCTGTTGCCCCGCCGTTTTCGTAACCCACCACGGTGACGATGTCCACGCCCAGGCCCTGGACCTTGAGCGCGTAGCGCACGCCCACGCACTTGTGGATCCAGGTCATGCCCGCGTCCTTGAACCGGGAGACCAGGTCTTCGGGCGCGTGGTGGCCGGACGTCTCCACGATCTTCACGCCCTTTTCCACCATCACGTCCACGTAGATGTTGTTGTCAATGGCGCGCATGGCGGGAAACAGGTTGATGTTCACGGCAAAGGGCTTGTCCGTGCGTTCGCGGACGCGGTCGATGGCCGCTGAAAACTCCTCCCTGGACGGGTACATGGCCGAGGCCAGCACGCCCAGGCCGCCGGCCTCGGACACGGCGGCCACGAAATCCGCCGTGGAAATATACATCATGGTGCCGCCGATAAGGGGGTACTGGATGCCGAGCTTCTCGCAAACCTTGGTCTTGAACATGGGGTCTCCTCCCTGACCTGTGAACCCGGATTATTCACGAAGCCTGATTTCCGTGCTGGCAAGGATAGAGGGGTGAAGGCGTACTTTGGTACGCCGAGCCCCGATAACGCGGCCAGCGCGGAAATCGGGCGAGCCC
>JAFDHW010000497.1:0-1937 GCA_019308705.1 Deltaproteobacteria bacterium | reverse complement strand
AGAATTCCTCCAATAATCAGACCGTCTTTGGCGCAAGACCCAAAAAACAGCTCCAACGGATTGAAACTAACGAAAAATTCGATCTCGGGCAAAATTGCTCATGAATAATCCGGGGTAAGGTTGGCCGTTGGGACAACACGTTCCACGATTCCACGCGCAAAGTCAATGGCCGGGCTTGATTGCGCGGGTCGAAGGGAGCCTATCGTGGCGGGAAGGTCCCGGCTTTTTTGCCGGCTTTATACAGGTCCGCGAAGTGGTTGGTGGGGCCGTGGCCGCGGCCCAGGGCCAGGCTGTTCACGATGGCGCGAAACACGTAGGCTTTGGCCGTCGGCACGGCCTTGCGCACGTCCATGCCCCGGGCCAGGCAGGCGGCGATGGCAGAGGCGAAGGTGCAGCCCGTGCCGTGGGTGTTTTTCGTGTCCACGCGCTTTCCTGGAAAGGCGAAAAACTCCTTGCCGTCGAAAAGCAGGTCCCGCGGGTTGTCCGCAAGGTGCCCGCCCTTGACCACCACGTATCGGGGCCCCATGGCGTGGATGGCCCGGGCGGCCCGTTCCATGGCGGCCGGGGAATCCACGGCAAACCCGGCTAGGGCCGCGGCCTCGTGTACGTTCGGGGTGGCCACCACCGCCAGGGGCAGAAGCTCGGAAACAAGCGCCCGGCGGGCGTCTTCGGAAAGCAGGGGGTCGCCGCTCTTGGCCACCATGACCGGGTCCACCACCAGGTTGGGCAGGAAAAGGTCCCGGGCCTCCCTGGCTACGGCTGAAACAACGGCCGGGGAGGACAGCATACCCGTCTTCACCGCGTCCACGCCGATGTCTTCCACCACGGCCCGGATCTGCAGGGAAACGAATTCCGGGGGCACCTCGTGCACCCCCAGCACGCCCACGGTGTTCTGGGCCGTAAGGGCGGTGACAGCGCTTGTGCCGTATACGCCGAAAGCGGCGAAGGTCTTCAGGTCCGCCTGGATGCCCGCCCCGCCGCCGGAGTCCGAACCGGCGATGGTCAAGGCCCTGGGCATGGGCGGTGCTGAGGAATCCTGATCCATGTCAGCCCCGTTTCCCTGCAAAGTGGTCCCACCCGCGGGAGGCGGAGAGGTCCACGGGCCTGCCCTTCTCGTCTTCCACCTGCAGGCCCTCCCCCGGGCCGGTGATCTCCCCGATTTCCGTGGCAGGTTCCAGTCCCCGCGCTTCCAGGGCTTTTTGGACCCTTTGCACTTCGCCGAGCGGCACGGTGAACAAGAGCTGGTAGTCCTCCCCGCCGGACAGGGCCCAGGTGAGCACGTCCCCGCCCAGCTCCCGGGCCGCCCTTTTTGCATGGGAAGAGACGGGAAGCTTTGCGGTCCACACCGTGGCCCCGGTACCCGAGGCCTCACAAACGTGGCCCAGGTCCGCTGCCAGGCCGTCGGAAACATCGATCATGGCGGAAACCGCGCCGGTTTCCAGAAGCGCCCTGCCCTCGCGCACCCTGGGCTGTGGCGTCTGGTGCGCAGCGGCCAGGTACTCCCGGTCCCCGGCTTGAACGGCCGCATCCGGGCTGTCCAGAATCGCCAGTCCCGCGGCGGAGTCCCCCAAGAATCCGGTGACCAGGATCCGGTGGCCGGGCGCCGCGCCGGAGCGTAAAAGGGCCTTGCCTTTTTCCACCCTGCCCAGCACGAACGCGTCCACCACCACCCGGTCCGGATGGGAGGACACGTTGCCCCCGGCCAGGCCCGCGCCGTGCGCCGAAGCCTCCTTCGCCATGCCCCTGTACAGGTCTTCCACCCATTCAACGGGAAGGTCCGGGGGCAGGCCAAGGCTCACGAACAAGTGCTGCGGCTCGCCGCCCATGGCCGCCACGTCGGAAACGTTCACGGCCACGACCTTCCGGCCAAGGTTGTGGGGGGAAATCTGTTCGCGGACAAAGTGCACGCCCTCAAAGAGCGCGTCGCAGGTGACCAG
>JAFDHW010000046.1 GCA_019308705.1 Deltaproteobacteria bacterium | reverse complement strand
TTTCCGCGGCATTCCCGGCCTTGGCAAAGCCCCTTGCTCCGCGCCCGCAATGCGCCCAGCAGGAAGCCGCGTCGGCCAATTTCCCCTTGGTCCGGCCCCGGCCGGCGTTTTCCGGTCCCGCTTTCCACGGGAGTGACAAACAGGCACGGCGGATTCTTCCGGCATGGAGACACGCACCCAAGACATCCATTGGCGCAGACCCCTGGCTCCGCTGGCCGCGGCCTTCGGCCTGGGAATCTGGCTGGGGGACGCCCGGCCCGGGGTTTGGGTGGCTGCCCTGGCCGGGACCCCGGGGCTTTTTGCGTATTGCGTTTTTTCGGCGACCAGACGACGGGACGTGGGGTGGCCCTTGGCCGCCCTGTTTTTTTTGCTGGGGGTGCTGGCCGTTTCGCCCTGGCACGCGCCACCGCACCCGCGGCTGGCCGCAGCCCTGGATTCGGGCAGGCGGCACGAACTCTCCGGCGTGGTGGACGGCGAGGTGAACGTGCAAGGAAACCGGGTGCGCACAACCCTGGCCATAGACACGCTGGACGGACAGCCGGTTTCCGGGCGGGTGCGCACAACCCTGGCCGGAAACCCCCCTCCCGAAATCCACAAAGGAGACCGGGTGTCGCTCCACGCCGAAGTGCGCACCTCCAGAAACTTCCGCAACCCGGGGGGCTTCGACTACGAGCGCTTCCTCCGGCACCGCAAGGTGTACGGCCGGGTCTGGGCCCGGGAGGCCGCGGTGGAACCCGGGCCGGACACGAACGGGCCGGTGAACCGGTTCCGCACCAGGGCCCTCGGCCTGATATCGGAAAACACCCAATGGCCGGCATCCGCGCTTCTTTCGGCCATGGTGCTGGGGGACCGGTCCGGCCTGAAACCGGGGCTTAGGGAGGTGTTTGCCCGGTCCGGGCTGGCGCACCTCTTGGCCGTGTCCGGACTCCATGTGGGCATGGTGGCCGGGGTGGTCTTCTTTCTGGCCCGGCTCCTTTTGTACCGGTCCGAGAGGTTGCTGCTCTCCGGCAAAGCCCGGGGGGCAGCGGCGTTTTTCGCCCTGGCCGCGTCGGTGTTCTACGGCCTGGCCGCGGGCATGTCCCCCTCCACCCAACGGGCCGTGGTCATGGTGGGCGCGCTTTTGCTGGCCTGGCCCCTGGCACGGAAACACGACATGTTTTCCGCGGTGGCGGCCGCCGCCCTGGCGCTCCTGGCTTTTCACCCGCCCGCGCTGTTCTCCGTTTCCTTCCAGCTTTCCTTTGCCGCGGTGCTCGCCATTTTGCTGGGCCTGCAAAACCCTCTTCCAGCCGGACTGACCCGCTCCGGCAAACCCCTGCCTCCCCTGCGCCCAAGCCTTGACTCCATAAAGGCCCACGCAGCGCGGACGGCTTTGCACACCGGCAAATGGCTGGCTTTGGCGGCCTGCATCTCCCTGCTGGCCACCCTGGGAACCCTGCCGCTGGTACTTGCCAACTTCCACCAGGTGTCCGCGGTGGGGCCCCTGACAAATCCGCTGGCCGTGCCCCTCACCGGGCTGGGCATCCTGCCCCTGGGACTGGCCGCCGTAGCGCTGGACCCCCTGTGGCCGAACGGAGCCGCGGCGCTCATGCACTGGGCCGGGGTGTTCGCAGGATGGCTGGCCTCCCTGGCCGCGGCCGCATCCTCGCTGCCCGGCGCGGGGTTCATGCCCGTGAAGCCCAGCTTGTTGGAGATCCTGCTGTTCTACGGGGCCTTCGGCTCCCTGCTCCTCCTGGGAAGGGCGCGACGGGCGGGGACAGCCCTGGCGGTGTTTCTGGCCCTTTTGGCCGTGGACGCGGGATGGTGGACCTGGCACCGGCACCTTTCCGGCGAACTGCGGGTGACCGTCCTGGACGTGGGCCAGGGCACGGCGTGCTGCGTGCGGTTTCCCGGGGGCAAGGTCATGATGGTGGACGGCGGCGGGTTCCCCCCGGGATCCTCCCTGGACACGGGCAGAGACATCGTGGCGCCCTTCCTCTGGTCCCAGAAAATCCACCACGTGGACGTCCTGGCCCTCTCCCACCCCCAACAGGACCACACCGGCGGGCTTTTGTACCTGGCCCGGCGCTTCAACCCCGCCGAGCTGTGGATCTCCGGCGTGCCCGGAAACCTGGAAGCCTTTGACAAACTGCTTGCCGCCTGCCAACAAAAAGGCACGGCCGTGCTGGACCCCTCGGACCTGGCAGGAGGCAGAACCCTGGGCGGTGTGAAGGTGCGGGTGCTGGCCCCCGACCCCGGCTACCCGGCCCGGGCCGCGCCGGGCGACGACCCCAACGCCCATTCCCTGGTGCTCTCCCTTTCCCTGGGCCGGACAGGGTTTTTGCTGCCCGGCGACCTGTTGGGCCCCGGCGAGTCCCGGCTGGTGCGACAGTTCGGCGAAAAGCTTTCCTCCACCGTCCTCGTCGCACCCCACCACGGCAGCGCCTCCTCCTCCACAACGGCGTTTCTCTCGGCCGTGGATCCGGCCGTGGTGGTCGTCCCCGCGGGCCACCGCAACCAGTACGGGTTTCCCCGGCCCGAGGTGCTCAAACGCTACGAGGCCCGGAATTGCACCGTGTTCATCACCGGCAAAGACGGCGCAATAAGCCTGCGGACCAAGGGGCAGGGCCTTGGCGCAAGGGCCTTCCAGGGGCCGAAGGCAAGCGTTCCCTGAGCCGGCTTATCATTTCATTAACGCCCCCTTGGCAAATTTTCTGTCATTGCCTATACTATGGGCAGCCGTTTTCCTTCCAGCCGCGCCCGCGAGGGGATTTTTCACAGCCCCGGGTCCCGCCGGGGCGCGGCCCACCTTTCGCCCGCCCCGGCCGGGGCGGTCCCCGCCGAGGACGAACGAAATGAAACGGGATGCAAACGCCGCTCCTTCCCTGGTTCGAAAGGATGAATGCATGCTCGTCGCCGACGTCATGACCAAGGATGTGGTCACCATCACAGGGGACGTTTCCCTGGCCGAGGCTAAACGCATCATGACCCAGCACCGGCTGAAGCGCCTGCCCGTGGTGGAGGGAGACCGGCTCCTCGGCGTGGTCACGGACCATCGGCTGGACCACGTCTCCCCGGGCAAGGCCAAAAGCCTCACCGTGTGGGAGGTGGGCTACCTCCTGGAAAACACCCCGGTGTCCAAAATCATGCAGAAACAGGTCGTCACCGCGGCCCCGGACATGACCGTGGAGCAGGCCCTGGCCATCGCACAAAACAACCGGGTGGGCTCCCTGGTCGTGGTGGACGACGACCGGCGGGTTCTGGGCATCGTCACCACCAACGACTTCTTCTACAACATCGCCAACCACGTCCTGGGCATCGGCGCGCCGGGGGTGCGCATCCAGGTGAAGGGCGCCGGCGAAGCCCCCGAGCTTGCCGAGGTGCTCTCCGTGGTGAGCAAGAAAAAACATCGGCTCCTGGCCGTGCACGTTCTGCCCGAGACCAACGGCGGGCCCAAGGACGTGGTGCTGCACATGGACGCCAAGAAGGCCGACCCCCTCATCAAGGCCCTGGACAAGGCCGGATACCAGGCAACCACCCGGCAACGGTGATCCCGCCCCAAGACACCCCCAGCACCAGCCCGCCTAGGAGGAAACATGCCCGTCATCACCATCGCCAGGCCCTTCGGCGCCGGCGGCCATACCGTGGGCCGCCTGGTGGCCGAACGCTTAGGATACACCCTGGTGAAGGAGGAAATGGTCAACGCGGTGGCCGAGAAGGCCCGGGTGAGCCCGGACTGGGTCCGATCCATCGAAAAAGAACGCGGAAACGCGCTCATGAACTTCATCTCCGGCCTGGTCTCCTCCGACTTCGTGGAGCGCCTGCTGGAGGACCGCCACGGATACATCGACGAAAAGATCTACGTGGACACCCTCTCCCAGGTCATGGAGGAAATCGCCCGGGAGGGAAACGCGGTCATCATCGGCCGGGGCGGCCAGTACCTCCTCCACGACCATCCCAACGCCTTCCACGTGCTTTTGACCGCGGACGACGAGTCCAGGGTGAAATTTCTCTCGCGCCACTACAACCTTTCCGAAGCCCAGGCCAAAAAGGCCGTCTCCCGGGGGGACAAGCGCCGGACGAACTTTTACAAAAAGCTCAAGCACAAGGACTACGACGACCCGAGCCTCTACCACATGGTGCTGAACACCGCCCGGGTGGACATCGACCGCGCCGTGGACCTGATCTGCCTTTTGGCCCGAAAGCGGGCCTGAACCCCTTTCCCGGGAAGACCGGCCCGGCCCCACCCCCAAGGAGCGCCGTGCAAAAACCCAAAGACCTAAAGCCCCTGCTCCACCCCCGGACCATGGCGGTGGTAGGGGTCTCCCGCAAAAACGACAGGCACCCGGCCAACGTCATTTTTTACAAGAACCACCTCCGGCAGACGGTGGACGTGTACGCCGTGAACCCCAAGGGCGGCAAGCTTTTGGGCGAGAAACTGTACCCCGACGTGGCTTCGGTGCCCGGCCAGGTGGACCTGGCGGTCATCGCCGTGCGGGCCGCCCAGGTGCCCGGCGTGCTGGCCGACTGCGCCAGAGCCGGGGCAAAGTCCGCGGCGGTGATCTCCGGCGGGTTCGCCGAGGTGGGCCGCGAGGACCTCCAAGACGAGATATCCGCCATTGCCGCCGATGCGGGCATGCCCATGCTGGGGCCCAACTGCCTGGGCATCTACGCCCCGGGCTACGCGGACACCTTCTTTCTCCCCCCCGAGCGCATGATCCGGCCCGAGCAGGGCAACGTGGCCCTGGTGTCCCAGAGCGGCGGCATCCTGGTGGACCAGATGATCAAGTTCGCCGACGAGGGCGTGGGGCTTTCCCTCGCGGTTTCCATCGGCAACAAGGCCATGATCCGCGAGCGGGACCTGCTCGCCTACCTGACCGAAGACGACAAGACCCGCGTCATCGCCTTTTACGTGGAGGGCTTCGGCAAGGGCGAGGGCCGGGCCTTCGTCCACCAGGCGCGGGACGCCGGAAAGCCCATCATCATCCTCAAGGCGGGCAAAAGCGCGGCCGGCACCCAGGCGGTATCGTCCCACACCGCCGCGCTGGCCGGGGACTACAACGTGTTTTCCTCGGTCATGGCCCAGTTCGGGGTGGTGGAAGCGAAAAACGAGCTGGAGCTGGTGTCCTTTTGCGAGGCCCTTTCCTGCTACGACAAGCCCCTTTCCGGCCGGGCCGCCATCCTCACCGGGTCCGGCGGCCACGGGGCCATGGCCGTGGACGAGTGCGCCCGGCTGGGCATCGAGACCCCGGCGCTCTCCAGCGCCCTGGCCGAGAAGGTTCGGGCCGGGCTGTCCGAACCCGTTTCCTCCATCGCCTCGCTGAAAAACCCCATCGACCTCACCGGCTCCGCGGTGGACGACGACTTCGTGCACGCGGTGTCCACCCTGTCCGATTCCAGCGAGGTGGACTGCGTCCTCCTTTTGCTGCTCCCCTACCTGCCCGGGGTCACCTCGGACCTGGGGGCCAGGCTCTCCGCCGTGTTCCGGCGAAAGGGCAAGCCCCTGGCCGCCTACGTGCCCCGGCTGGAGAAATACCGCATGCTCATCGAAGGCTTCGAGCTGAACCGGGTTCCGGTGGCGCCCTCCATCGACGGCGCGGTGCTCATGGTGGAAGCCCTCAGGAGGTGCGCGCCATGCTGAAACCGGAAATAAAGGAGATCCTGGACCAGGCCAGGGAAGCCGGATGGGCCATGGAGCCCCAGGCCAAGGAAATCATGAGGCTGGCCGGGCTTCCGGTGCCGGACTTCACCTGGGCCAGGGACAAGGAAGAGGCCCTTGCCTGCGCGCGCGAAAAGGGATTTCCCCTGGCGGCCAAGGTGGTGAGCAAAAAGATCGTGCACAAGTCCGACGCCGGGGGCGTGGCGGTGAACATAGCCGACGAGGACGAGCTGGCCGGGGTCATGGACCGGTTCGCGGGTATGGAGGGCTTCGAAGGGGCCGTGGTGGAGCCCATGGCCCAAGGCGCCGAGCTCATCGTGGGCGGCCGCGTGGACCACCAGTTCGGGCCGGTGGTGCTTTTCGGCATGGGCGGCACGGCGGTGGAAGTCTACAAGGACACGGTCATCCGCATGGCCCCGATAGACGAGGACACGGTGGGAAACATGATCCTCTCCCTGGGAGCCAGGGACCTCATCCTGGGCCACCGCGGAGAAAAACCCCTGGACGCGGCGGGCATAAAATCCCTGGTGGCGGGCTTCTCGCGGCTGCTCATGGACCTCGAGGACGAAATCGAATCCGTGGACCTGAACCCCGTCATGTGCTCGCACAAAGGCTGCAACATCGCCGACGCCCGGATCATGCTGGCGCGGTAAAAAAAGCCGCCCCGCAGGGCCCCAACCTTGCGCGGCGGATATCCATCCTTATTTTTGTAAAAATTTCAGATAGTTTCCGCCAAAGTGGTCAGTCCTCTTCGGAAACGGCCTTATGGTTCACGGCTTCGCCGAGAGGGATGTCCTCCAGGTAGCGGTTCATCGAATCCTCCACGGCGCGAAGGAACTGGTGGACATGTTCGTACTGCTGGCCGGACATCTGCCGCAGCCCGCGAAGAAAGTAGGTGTCGTAGCGGTCGTGCCACTCCTTGTGGGTGGCGAAAGCGATTTTTCCCTTTTTCCCCAGTTTCAAGAGCACGGCCTTGGCGTCGCCGCGCTGCTTGTACCGGGAGAGCATGTCCAGTTCCTCCAGCTTTTTGACCATCTGGCTCACCGCGCCCTTGGTGATGCCCAGCCGCTTGGCCAGTGCGGTGACGGAAATGCCCGGGTTTTCGCCCACCATCTCGATGGCGTGCATCTGGGAGGGGTGAAGGATGTCCCCGGTGCCGTAGTCCAAGGGCCGGCGCGCAAGATGGCTGGCCTTGTTCACCACCCGGAAAAACAAGCGGCGGAGGTCGTGGATTCTTTCGTCAGGCTGTTTCATGCTTGCTCCCCTCTGTAGGGAAAGCAAAATAATAAGCCGGAAACGTTGTGTCAATGAATTCTCAAAATGCCCCGAACTTTCCTGCGGCTCTCTAACCCGGATTATTCACGGGTTCGATTCGCGCAAGAGCAAGGAAGGAGGAGGGAAGCTGTACTTTTGTACCGCGACCCCCTCCTGACGCAGCTATCGCGTGAATCGGGCTCGCCGGAAGGGTGAAATTTTTCATGAATAATTCGGGCTAAAATTGACAGGGTTTTCCAGGCATAAGGGGCCATGTTCGGCATTGCCGGGTCGGCAGGGGGCAGAAACCCGATAGGACTTTTCGATCAACCTGAACATGTCCGGGACCGCATCATGATGGGGAACGTCCGCTTCCACAACGTGGTTTCCACGCGGGAACTGGCCGCCGGCGCGGCGGCGCTGGTCCTGCTGTGGCTCCTCTCCCTGCGCAACTACCTTCTTTTCCACTCCCTGTCCGAGTTTTTTTCCATCGCCGTGGCCTGCGGCATCTTCCTGGTCGCCTACAACACCCGCAGCTTCACCCAGAACGGATACCTGCTCTTCTTGGGCGCGGCCTACGCCTTCGTGGGCGCGCTGGACCTTTTGCACCTCCTGTCCTACAAGGGCATGGGCGTGTTCCCGGCGCGGACCCCCAACCTGGCCACCCAGCTATGGATCGCCGCCAGGGGCATGGAGGCGGCCTCGCTTCTGGCCGCCACCTGGTTCACCACCCGCCCTTTCCCGCCCAAGGGGGTGGCGGCGGCCTACCTCGCGGCCACCGCGATCCTTCTTTGGTCCGTGTTCGCCGGGGTTTTCCCGGACTGCTACACGGCCGGCGGCCTGACGCGGTTCAAGCAAGGCGCGGAATACGTCGTCATGGCCGTTCTGGCCGGGGCGCTCTTCCGCCTGTACCGCCGGCGGGAATATTTCGGGGAGAACGTGTTCGTCCTGATGGCCGCCGCCATCGTGCTCACCATGTTTGCGGAGTTTTCCTTCACCCTCTACGTCTCGGTGTACGGCCTGTCCAACATGGCGGGGCATCTTTTGAAGATCGCCTCCTTCTACCTGGTGTACAAGGCCCTGGTGCGCACCAGCCTGACGGACCCCTACCGCATCCTGTTCCGCCGGCTTTCCGACAGCCGCGAGGAACTGGCCCGGGCCAACGACCGGCTGGAGGAACGGGTGAAGGAAAGGACCAAAGAGCTCCTGGAAGCCCAGCAGGCCCTTTCCGCGGAACGCCTGCGCCTGTTCTCGGTCCTGGAAAGCCTTCCGGCCTTCGTGTATTTACGGGGGCGGGATTGCACCATCCGGTTCGCCAATCGGTTTTTCCGGGAGCGGTTCGGCGAGGGCCAAGGCCTTTGCCACCAGGTCCTTTACCGGCGGGAGAGCCCCTGCGCCGACTGCCCGGGCAAGGAAGTGTTTTTTGATGGAAAACCCCGGGAATGGGAGTTTTCCGCCCCGGACGGCCGCATCTACCGGGTATTCGACTACCCCTTCACCGACACCGACGGCGCGACACTGGCCCTGCAGCTTGGCCTGGACATCACCGAGCGCCGGAAGGCGAGGGAGGCGCTGGTGCTCTACGCAAAGAAGCTCGCCGAGCAGAAGGAGGAGATCCAGGACCTGGCTCATGCCGCGGCCCACGACCTCCAGGAGCCTCTGCGCAAGGTCTACACCTTTTCCGACCGGCTGAAAACCGGCCTTGCGGAAAAGCTTTCGGACAAGGACCGGTACACCCTCGACCGGCTCATGCACACCGTGGCCTCCATGCGGGCCATGGCCTCGGCCCTGGTCGAGTATCACAAGGCCGCCTCCGGCTCCGGGACCATGGCGCCCGTGGACTTGGCCGAAATCTGCCGGGAATCGGCCGCCCGCCTGAAAAGCGATGCCGCCGCGGCCGGTTGCGAGATCCGGGTGGGGAATCTCCCTGAAATAACCGCGGACCCTGGGCAAATGTCCTTATTGTTTGACAAGCTTCTTTCCAATGCTATAATGCACCGTGGCGACCAACCTGCAAAAATAACGGTGGATTCCAGGCCCTTGCAAGCCGCCCCCCACGCCCCGGGAACACCCGGACCGTGGCATGAGATTCGCGTAGCGGACATGGGTCCAAGCTTTGACCCCAAGTACGCGGAACGCATTTTCCGCCCCTTCGAGCGATTGGTTTCCAGAGAGGCGGAAAAGCGTCCGGGGATGGGGCTTGCCATTGCGCGGCGCATTGTGGAGCGCCACGGCGGGTCCATTTCCGTTACAAGCCGGCAGAGTGACGGGACGGCGTTCTTCGTGGTCCTCCCGGAAAGCCGGCTGGAGCCCGAGGCGGCAAGGCCATGGGAAACGACAGCGCACCAGTTCTCTTAGTGGCCGAGGACGACCACGACGACCGGCTGTTTCTGCGCGAGGCCCTGGAAGAGGGCCCCCACGCGGCACGGTTGTTCTTCGTGGCCGACGGCGAGGAACTCTTCGCCTATCTGTACCGCAAGGGTCCCTACGCGGACGCCGCGGCCTATCCGGAGCCCGACCTGATCGTCCTGGATCTGAACATGCCCAAAAAGGACGGCCGGGAAACCTTGCGGGAGATCAAGGCCGACCCGAAGCTTTCCGCCATTCCCGTGGTGGTGGTCACCACCTCCTGTGAGTCGGAGGACAAGGATCTGGCCAGGGAACTCATGGCCGCGGAGTTCCTCGCCAAGCCCATGAGCTTCGAGGGATGGATCAACGTGGCGGCCGCCCTGGCGGAGGCGGCCCGGCCAAAGGCTCCCTGAACCTCCGCCCGAAAGGCGGTTTGCCCGTCTCACCCGAAGGGGTGACGGCGCCCTGGGAGGGAGCGCCCATGCGCATACACGTATCCTGCCACGCGGGCTATCGTGAAGAGGAGACTCCCCGGGCGCTGAAGACCCAGGGGGGCAGCATCGCCATCAAGGAGATCCAGGACCGCTGGCTGGCCCCGGACCACCGTTACTTCCGGGTGCTGGGCGAGGACGGCGCGGTGTACATCCTGCGCCACGACACGGAACAGGACATTTGGGAGCTCACCTTCTACAAGAGCAAGGACTGCCCCGACATCCGCGTATGACCGGCCGCGGAAAATGCCGCTTGACAGGGGGCCGCCCCTCTGGTAGGACCTTGCGGGTCAGTCGATTTTTTTTACAAGGTTGCGAAAATGAACGGTTTTTCCATCAGCCTGGGCCTTCTTATTATCGTGGGGGTAGGGGTGCTTCCCTGCTCCCACCGGGCCGGCTGATGGCGTAATCGACTGTTTCAGTTGACAAAAATCCGCCGCCGGCCCGAGCCGGCGGCGGATTTTTTTATACGGATTCTTTCTGATTTCCGCGCTGGCCGCGTTATCGGGGCTCGGCGTACCAAAGTACGCCTTCACCCCTCTAGCCTTGCCAGCACGGAAATCAGGCGTCGTGAATAATCCGGGCTAGCCTTGCCAGCACGAAAATCGGAAAGAATCCGAGGAGGGTTCCGCGCCGGCTGCGTTGTCGGGGGTTCGACAGGGAGTACCCTTGGCCCGGATTATTCACGCGTTCGATTCGCGCGGGAGCAAGGAAGGAGGAGGGAAGCTGTACTTTTGTACCGCGACCGCCTCCTGACGCAGCTATCGCGTGAATCGGGCTCGCCGGAAGGGTGAAAAATTTCG
>JAFDHW010000045.1 GCA_019308705.1 Deltaproteobacteria bacterium | reverse complement strand
GTCCGCCCGGGGGTCTTCCACGCCGGAAACGTATGCAAACAAACCATTCGCTTCCATGCCACCCCACTGTTATCGTTAACAATAACGGCCAGTTAGCACAAAGACCCAAAAAGGCCTGGAATGTTACCGCTTTCAGACGACCCCCATCCCCGGCTTGCCCCTGCCCGCGAAAATCTCATATGCGTTTGCCCTGGCAGGCCCTAGATGGCCAAAGCGGCCAGAAAGCCGCCGTGGATGGCGTCGTTGATGCGGCCGATGCTTGTGCAGTCGCCCACCCGGGTGCAGGGGATGCCCGCGGCTTCCAGGGCCGAGGAAAGGTCCTGCTTGGGCACGGAGCCCGAGGCCAATATCACCGTGTCGAACGCCTCCGACTCCCGTTCGCCGTCCTTTTCCCAGGTCAGCGTCCCGTTTTCTATGGACAGGACCTTGGCGTTGGTCTTGGTCTTGATGCCGAAGCGGCGCAGGTTGTCAAACAGCACCCACTTGGTGCTCTTGCCCACGTCTTTTCCCACCTTGTCCAGCATCTCGAACACCGTGACCTCGCACGAGCCCTCGAACATGAGCCTGCGGATGCGCTCGGGCTCCATGGCCTCGTAAGCCATCAGGAAGTGGACCACCTCGGGGGTGAGCACGCCCTTGTGGGCCACGAAAAGCGCCGTCTCCAGGCCCACGGACCCGCCGCCGATGATCGCCACGCGCCTGCCCAGCAGGGGATTTTCCGAAAGCACCTCCCAGGCGTTCAGCACTTCGGGGCCGTCGACGCCGGAAATGGGCGGCACCAGGGGCTTGGCCCCCTCGGCCACGATGACGTGGTCCGGGGCTTGTTCCTTGACCAGATCCACGGTGACCTCGGTGTTCAGGTGGACCTTGACCCCGGTCTTGTCCAGCATGGCGGAGTAGTAGCGGATAAACTCCCAGATCTCGTTCTTGTGGGGCGGCGCGCCCGCCAGCCACAGCTGGCCGCCGATGTCCCAGGACTTTTCGTACAGCGACACGTCGTGGCCGCGCTGGGCGGCGGTGACCGCCGCCTCCAGGCCCGCCGGGCCCGCGCCCGCCACCAGCACCTTCTTGGGCGCGCCGGCGGCTTCGATCTTACGCTCCGCCTCGAACCCGGCCCGGGGGTTGCCCACGCAGAACACGGGCTGGCCCACGAAGATCTGGTCCGTGCACCCCTGGGAGCAGGCCACGCAGGGCCGGATCTCGTCGGCTTTGCCCTCCTTGGCCTTGTTGGGCCATTCCGGGTCCGCGATGAGTACCCGGCCCAGGTTCACCAGGTCCGCGTACCCGTCGGCCAAAAGTTTTTCCGCGTCGTCTGGGCTGGTGATGCGGTTGGAGGCGAACACCGGGACGGTCACCGCCTTTTTCACCTTCAAGGCCAAAAAGGCCAGGCCGCCCCGGGGAAGCTCCATGGGCAGCTGGGGCACCCGGGTCTCGTGCCACCCGCCGGTGACGTTGATGGCGTCCACGCCCGCGGCCTCGTACACCTTGGCGATGGCCGGGGCGTCCTCCTCGGTGTTGGACCCGGGCACGAAGTCGTTGCCCGCCATGCGGATGGTGAGCGCCTGGTCCGGCCCCACGGCCTCCCGGCACATCTCGATGACCTCCCTGGCGAACCGGGTGCGGTTCTCGAAGCTGCCGCCGTACTCGTCCTCCCGCTGGTTGGTGAGGGGAGAGAGGAACTGGCAGATGAGGTACCCCGCGGAGCCGATGATCTCGATACCCGCGAACCCGGCGTCCTTGGCCCGGCGCGCCGCGTCGGCAAAGGCCTTCTGCACGGTGCGGATATCCTCCTTGGTCATCTCGCGGGGCGTGGTCTTGGAGTAGGGGGAGTACACCGGCGAGGGCCCCAGGGGCTGCTCGTTGTTGATGAGGATGGGGTGCGAATAGCGTCCCGCGTGGAAGAGCTGGATGAAGGGACTGGTTCCCGCGTCGCGCATGATTTGCGTCAACTTGGAAAACGGCTCCACGGCGGAGTCGTCGGCGATGGAAAGGGCCAGGAACCCGGATCCGATCCAGTCTACGCCCACCGGGCCCACGGTGACGATGCCCGCGCCGCCCTCGGCACGCTCCTTGTAGTAGTTCACGTACCGGTCGTTCAGCTTGCCGTCGTAGGAGTACAGCAGGCCCAGGGAGGGGTAGGCGATACGGTTCTTCACCGTAAGCTTGTTGATGGTCACCGGGGAAAACAGGTACTTGTACATGGAGAAACCTCTCTTTTACTATTCCGGTTCAAGGCGAATCTACGAAGAGCTATCCTAACCAAACGGGCCGTTTTCGCAAGGATTTTTCCTTTCCGGGCGCGCGGCGGCCGTCTGTCCGGGCTTTTTCGCCGGCGCGTTTTGGGGTATGATTCCGGCCCATCTCACCCTTTCGGGAGCGCCCCCATGCACATCCATTTCGTCAAGGCGCGGGATTTGCCCGACCTGTGGTTCCAAGCGGTCCACGACATCCTGGACCACGGCCGGCGGTTCACCATCGACCGGGGCTCCTACGCGGGCCAGACCCGGCTGGAGTACGACTACTTCACCGGGCACGTCGCCTTTCCGGGCACCCAGCCCCTGATCCCGGACATCCCTCCTTCGCTGGGCATCCCCAACCCCGTGGAGGAGGACTACATCTACGGAGGGGGCAAGTACGAGCGCTCCTATTTGGAGTACCTCATGACCCCCGCCAAGGAGCCGGGGGAGTCCTACACCTACGGCGAGCGCCTGACCCGCGCGCCCCTCCGCGGCGACAAGCTGGCCTGGTGGAAGGCCGGGGACGCGGAGATCGCGGACATCCGGGAGGTGGACGGCAAGATCGTCATCGAAGAGGACGGCGCCCTCTACATCAACCAGATCGAATGGGTCATCGACACGTACCGCCGGTTCGGCCACCGCAACAACCAGATGGTCCTCCAGGTGGCCCACCCCTCGGACCTGGCCTTGAAAGATCCCCCCTGTCTGCGCTCCATCGACACCCGGGTCCAGGACGGCAGGCTCCACTTCTTCGTCTACTTCCGCTCGTGGGACCTCTGGGGCGGCCTGCCCGCCAACCTGGCGGGCATTCAGAACCTGAAGCAGTACATGGCCGAAGCCATCGGGGTGGAAGACGGCGAAATGGTGGTGGAATCCAAGGGCCTGCACCTGTACGGCTACGCCGAGGACCTGGCCAAGCTGCGGTGTTTGCGGCAATAAGTGCATGGCTTTTAAGGAGCGCGCATCGCGGCCTTGCGCTTCACCGCTCCTGAAAAGCCCGGGGCGTTGCTTTGCTTAGCTAGCCGCCCCTGAAAAAGTCTTTAGCCCGAATTATTCATGAAAAATGCGCGCTGTTTCTTTGAGGAATGCTGACATCGGCGAAATTTTTCACCCTTCCGGCGAGCCCGATTCACGCGATAGCTGCGTCAGGAGGCGGTCGCGGTACAAAAATACAGCTTCCCTCCTCCTTCCTTGCTCTCGCGCGAATCGAACGCGTGAATAATCCGGGCTAAAAAAGCGTTGCGTCCATATCGGCCTGCTGGTAGGTTGCCTTATCTTTCGTTTCCCGGCGGCTTGTGCAAGGCGGCTCGAAAAAAACCTGCGCCAAGCCGTGCCTTTGCCGGGAAGAGGATTGTTTCGTGCCCATGCGCAAACCCGTTCTGATCGTTTCTTTCTCCCTTTTCGCCCTGGTCTTGTCCGCGTTGCCCGCCCAAGGGCGGCCCTACGATTTCGCCGACGCCTTGGCGGACATCGCGCCGGACGGCCAGGGCGCGGCGGCCGCGGAAAAGTTTTTCGCCTACCTGTACAAGATCAATTCCAACGACGAGTCCGACGAAAAGGCCGAAGAGTTCTTCTCCGCCATCAAGAACGCCGCCAAGGAGTTCGATTTCCGCAAGATCTACAAGAGCGGCTTCCTTTCGGACTGGGGCGACGGGTTTCGGGGCATCCGCTTTGCGGGGATCAGCTCGCCGGGGGAATACAAATTCACCCTGGTGCCCAGGGAGACGGACCTGGAGGAGATTTCCGGCGGATTCGGCAGCTTCATCACGGACTTCGCCCTTCGCAAGAACGAGAAATCGCCCGTGGGGGGGCGGTCCTTCTATTCCTACCTGGAAACCTGGAGCACCACCGAGGACCTTTGCCTGCAGAACATTTTGGCCTGGTTTGAGAACAGCCTGAAGGTGCTGGACCCGGCCAACTTGTCCCGGTTGGCCAGGCCCAACGGCCCGGCCGGGGACGGGCCCGTGTCCATGGACGTGCTCCCGGTGTTCAAGAAAAATTTCCCCGGCTTCACCAAGTACACGGAGCCGTATTTCGACTGGGGTTCCTCGGTGACGGTGCTGGAGCACGAGGGGATTCCCTATTCCCGGTTCGATCTGTACTGGAGCCTGAAGATCGGCACGGTGGCCGCCCACTACCCGAACCTGGCACGCTACCTCAAGGGCTTGAAGGACTTCGTCAAACTTAGGACCGTGCTCACGGACAGCGAGGGCAATCTCCTGGTGGAGTACACCATGGACACCAGGGAACGGTTTTTTACCTTCCGTTGCTGGACGCGGAAAGGGAAGGTCCTGCCCATGTCCCCGGAAGGCGAGCCCGTGTTCGCCCGCGAACTTTCCCTGACCAACCTTTCCGACCTGCTCTTCGTTTCCAAAACCTCCATGAAGAACGCCGTGCTGGGGCTGAAGTTCGAGACCACGAACATCCGTTTCGCCGGCAGGTACAGGCGCACGGACGAAGAGACCCTGTTCATCCTGAAAACCGAGGAGATCCCGAAAACCAAGGTGTGGGGCCTGGCCTACTACATCGTGCCCAAGTGGGTGCTGGACATCTTCATCCCCGGCGACCTGGACGGGCTCATCCATGATTTTTCCAAGGTCATGGAACAGGCGGGCGAAGGGGAGGGCACCCGGTTCGTGCTGGAATGGGACAATACGAATCCCGAAGACCGCCGCCTGCACTACCGCATCGTCACCGAAGTGGCGGACAACTTTTTCCTGCGGTTCGGGTTCGACGTGTTGAAGGAGCGGTTCCGCATGGATAAGAAGACCGGAGCCGAAATGAACGCCATGCTGAACCTGACCCTCCAGGCCCTTCTGGAGGACCTGGCCGCCATGCAGAGGACCGAGGAGGAACCCATGGGCGCCGGCATGGGCCCCTGGCTGGGAGCAGCGCGCTGATGGCGAGAAGGAGAAAAGGAAAGAAGGGCCCCAAGGTGCTGGTGGACCAGCACGAACCCAAGCCCCCCTTCTACCTGGCCGCCGAGGACCTGTTGGTGGAAAAGGGCACGCCGGAACTCTTTATAAAGCACATCTACTGCGCCAATGAAAAGGTGCCCGGGCGGGGCGCGGTGGTCATGGCCCCGGGCATGGCCACCAACGCCAACATCTTCCGCATGGATGACGAGGGCGGACTGCTCTCCCTGGAGCACGACCGCTCCTTTGCCAACCTTTTGGCCTCCCAGGGCTTTTCCGTGTACCTGTACCACCCCTCCTACACGGAAAGGGTCCACAACCGCTACGTGTGCGCCCATTTTCCCGAATCCGTGCACTACTGCGGCACCTACCGCGCCCCGGCGAACCTCACCTTCGACACCATGGTCAACGACGAGGTCCTGAGGGTGGTGCACTACGTCACCGAGGTGCGGGGAGAAAAAGACATCTCCTGGGTGGGCTATTCCCTGGGCGGCATGCTCATGTACGCCTATTTGGCCATCCACCCGGACCGCCGGGTGAAGAACGTGGTCACCATCGGCACGCCCATCACCTTGAACCAGCTCTTCATCCGGGTGGTGCCGTTCATCAACTGGATGGTGCGGGAACTCGGGTTCGAGGAATCCGACGTGGTGGGCGGGGTTTCTTCCCGGTTCGTCCCCATGTCCAAGGCCATCGGGCTCATCCCGGGCAAGGTGCTGCGCTACAACCCGATTTCCCTTTTGTTGGCCAACCCCTTCAACCTGGACGACCGGGTGGTGAAGATGCTGTTGACCAAGGTGGTGGAAACCGTGCCCGGCCCCCTGGCGGGCTCGTTTTCCAAGATGATCGTCAGGGGGCTGGACTGCAAGACCTACAGCCCCAACATGGTCCGGGACATGGACGAGACCAAGAAGGAAAAGACCAATTTTTTGTTCATCTTCGGCCAGTACGACCTCATGGCCCCCCCGGACACGGTGCTTTTGGCCCACGAGATCATCACCCCCCACGTGACGGACAACGTCATCGGGGTGCCCAAGAGCGGCCACGTGGACATCGTGGTGGGCAAAAACGCCCGGGAAAAGGTCTGGCTGCCCGTCACCGAGTGGCTCAAGGAAAAGAACAGCGCCGAAACCAGGCCCCGCGCCCGCAAGACCGCCGCAAACGAGCCGGTGGCGTAAGGGCTTTCGCAGCCCGCATCCCCCTTTTTCCTCTTGAAAATCCTTGACACAGCCCCCGGGGCGCGCCTATGAATTTCTCTCCAGCAACTGATGGAAACATTCTATTGGGACCCCAAGCCGGAGAAGAGCTACGCTTACCGCACTGGAAAAGGCGCGTAAGGACCCGGACTCCATGAAGGGCCGCATCCTGGAGGCCGCCCGCCGCATTTTCGGCGAGTACGGCTTCCACGGCACCACCACCCGCATGATCGCCCAGGAGGTGGGGATCGACATCTCCACCCTTTACTACCACTGGGGCGAGAAGGCGGACCTGTACGAGGCCGTGGTCTTGGACATCTACGAGGACCTGCGCCGCAAGCTCTCCGAGGTGGAAAGGGCCGTCCAGGGTAAGCCCCTTGCCAGGCGCATGGAGATCGCCCTGGATACCATGACCGAATACCTCTTCGAGCACCCCGAAATCTCCAACCTCATCCTGTTCCGCTATTTCGCAAAGACCCGCCACGCATCCCCCCTGGATTTCCGGGTGCCCGAGCTCATGGGCAACATCGCCTATTCCATGGGCCTGGTGGCGGACAAAAAGCACATGCCCGTGGACGCTCGCATGAAGATGCTGGCCGTCATGAACACCATCCACAGCTTCGTCTCCGGACAGAACTTCTTTATGCCCCTGCTGGACATCGACAGGGAGACCTACCTGCCCCAGGTCAAGGAAACCCTGAAATTTCTGCTCATACCACCCTTCCTGGACCTGGCCGGGCGAATAAAGGTCAAAAAGGCCGGGGAAAAAAAGGCTGGGGAAATCGGCGCCGGCAACGATCGTTCCTAACATTGCGCCGCCGGGCCGACCGCAGCGCGAAGCGGCAGGAGACCCAAGGCGAAAAGGAGGTTTCGCACCATGGCACTCAACAAGGACGCGCTTGGCAAAAAAATCGGACCTATCCGCAAGGATTACACCTGGAAGGACGTGGTCCTCTACGCCCTGGGAGTCGGGGCGGGTTTTAACGAGCTTGACTACGTCTACGAAAAGGACTTGAAGGTCATCCCCACCTTTTCCATCGCGGCCGTCTTCGATTTCCTCACCCACGTGGGCGTGGAAAGCGGACTGAACCTGGCCGGGTTGCTCCATGGCGAGCAGGACCTCATTTTTCACCGCCCCCTTCCCACCTCCGGGTCGCTGGTCACCGAGGGCGTGGTCAAGGAATACTTCGACATGGGCGACCGGGGCGCGCTGGTGGTGGGCGAGGGCGTCACCCGCGACGCCAACGGCAAGAAGCTCTTCACCAACATCATCACCCTGGTGGCCCGGCTGGATGGAAACTTCGGCGGTGAACCGCCCAAGAAAGAGCCGGTGGAATTTCCCGACCGCGCGCCGGATTTCGAGCTCGACGACCAGCCCTCCGAGAACCAGCCCCTGATCTACCGTCTTTCCGGCGACGTGTTCCAGTTGCACGTGGACCCGGAGTTCGCCAAGATGGCCGGGTTTGAAAAGCCCATCATGCACGGGCTGTGCACCCACGGCTACGCCTGCCGCCACCTCATCTCCAGCCTGTGCCCGGGCCAGCCGGAACTGGTGCGCCGCATGAAGGTGCGCTTCTCCCGCCCCCTGTACCCGGGAGACCCCATCAAGACCCAGATATGGAAGCTTGCGGACGGCAAGGCCGTGTTCAAGGTGATAAACCCCAAGACCGGCGAAACGATCATCGACAACGGCGTGTTCGAGTACGGCGAGGTCGTGTCCGAGACCATCCGCTTCGACGGCCGGGTGGCCATCGTCACCGGCGCGGGCGGCGGCCTGGGCCGGGCCTACGCCCTGGAACTGGCCCGGCGGGGCGCCAAGGTGGTGGTCAACGACCTGGGCGGCGCCCGCGACGGCACAGGCGCGGACGCCACCCCGGCCCAGAAGGTGGTGGACGAGATCAAGGCCGCCGGCGGCGAGGCCGTGGCCAACTACGACAACGTGGCCACCCCCGAGGGCGGCGAGGCCATCGTCAAAACCGCCATCGACAACTACGGCAAGGTGGACATCCTTATCAACAACGCCGGTATCCTGCGGGACAAGAGCTTCATGAAGATGGACCCCGAGAACTGGCAGGCCGTCTTGGACGTGCATTTGCACGGCGCGTACTACGTGACCCGCCCCGCTTTTGCCAATATGCGCGAAAACGGATACGGCCGCATCATCATGACCACCTCCGCCGCGGGGCTTTACGGAAACTTCGGCCAGACCAACTACTCCGCGGCCAAGATGGGCCTGGTGGGCTTCATGAACACGCTCAAACTCGAGGGCGCCAAGTACAACATCAAGGTGAACACCATCGCGCCGTTGGCGGCCTCGCGCCTCACCGAGGACGTGTTCCCGCCGGATCTTCTGGAAAAGACCGACCCCTCCTACGTGGTGCCCATCGTGCTGTACATGTGCTCCGAGGGCTTCGAGGAGACGGGCAAGATCTACAACGCCGGCATGGGTTGCTACAACCGCGCCGCCGTCCTCACCTCCAAGGGCGCGGTCCTGGGTTCCGAGGAGCGGTACCCCACGGCGGACGACATCGCGGCGAACTTCGCCAAGATCTCCGATCTTTCCGGGGCCAAGGAGTACTTCCAGTTAAACGACCAGGTCATGGACGTGATCCTGGCCCACCAGGCGCCTCCCCAGGCCGAGGGCGGCGGAAGCGGCGGGCAGGCCGAGGCGGCCCCGTCGGGCTACACCAGCCCGGAGCAGGTCATGGCCGAGATGGAGTCCCGCTTCATCCCCGAGGCGGCCCAGGGGGTCAACGTCACCTTCCAGTACAACATCGGGGACAAGAAGTGGCACGCCGTCATCGCCGACGGAACCTGCTCCCTGAAGGAAGGAGCGGCCGAGAGCCCCACCACCACGCTGATCATGAGCGAGCCGGACTTTTTGGCCATGAGCAACAAGGAGATCAACCCCATGCAGGCCTACACGGGCGGCAAGCTCAAGATCGAGGGGGACATCATGAAGTCCCAGCTTCTGGAGAAGATCTTCAAGCAGGACTAAAGACATGACCCCCCGCGGCAACGGGGTTTTAAGAATATCCATCATGAAAAGGAGAACGTCATGATCGGCATCACTTCCTACGGGGCCTACATTCCCCGGTTGCGCCTCGACCGGATGTCCATTTTCCAGAGCATGGGGTGGTTCGCCCCGGCCATCATGGTGGTGGCCCAGGGCGAGCGCTCCATGTGCTACTGGGACGAAGATTCCCTGACCATGGGCGTGGAGGCCGCCCGGGACTGCCTGACCGGCCAGGACCGGAGCAAGGTGGACGGGGTGTACTTCGCCTCCACCACCTTCCCCTACGCGGACCGGCAGAACGCGGGCATTCTGGCCACGGCTCTCAACCTGCGCGAGGACATCGCGGCCGCGGACTTCACCGCCTCCATCAAGGCCGGGGCCTCGGCCCTTTCCGCGGCCCTGGACGCGGTGGCCGGCGGGGCCAAGAAGAACATTTTGGTGGCCGCCTCGGACAAGCGCCAGACCAAGCCGGCCTACTTCTACGAGATGTGGTACGGCGACGGAGCGGCCTCCCTTTCGGTGGGCTCGGAAAACGTCATCGCCGAGCATTTGGGAACCTACAACCTGTCCCGGGACTTCGCGGATCACTACCGCGGAGGCTGGAACCGGTTCGATTACGTGTGGGAGGAGCGCTGGGCCCGCGACGAGGGATACTCCAAGATCTATCCCGAGGCCATCAACGGGTTGATGAAGAAGTGCGGGCTGACCATCGACCAGGTCTCCAAGATCGCCTTTCCCTGCATCTTCAAGGCCGAGTACAAGAAGATCGCCAAGATTTTGGGGGCCGACCCCTCCCAGATGGTGGACAACAAGCACGAGGTGTGCGGCGAGACGGGCTGCGCCCACAGCCTGGTCATGCTGGTTTCCGCCCTGGAGGAGTCCAAGCCGGGCGACATCGTCATCTGCGCGGGCTTCGGCCAGGGCTGCGACGCCATGGCCTTCCGCGTCACCGACCAGATCGCCGACCTGGCTCCCAGGAAGGGCTTCGCCGGGAGCATCGCGGAAAAGAAGACCGTGAACAACTACGCCAAGTACCTGGTGTGGCGCGAACTCATCACCCCGGAGATGGGCATCCGGGCCGAGTGCCCCACCCAGACGGCCATGACCACGCTTTACCGCAAGCGGGACATGATCCTGGGCCTGGTAGGGGCCAAGTGCAAAAAGTGCGGCACCCCCCAGTTCCCGCCCCAGGATATCTGCGTGAACCCCAAGTGCCGGGGCCACAAGGACTTTGAGCCCTA
>JAFDHW010000496.1 GCA_019308705.1 Deltaproteobacteria bacterium | reverse complement strand
CACTTAACCTGTTTAAATCCATATAAATATTTTATTCGGCGAAATTTTTCATGAATAATTCGGGCTAAAGGAGGTCGGGGTCGAACTCGTCGGCAATGGAGGAAGAGTTCCAGCCGGCTGCGTCCTTCCGGGCCCGGGCCCGGTGCAGGGCCATTTCGATGGCGATGTAAAGCTCCCTTTCGGTGAACGGCTTCAACAGGTAAGCATGGGGTTCGGTGAGCTTGGCCTTCTGCACGGTTTCCTCGTCCGAGTGCGCGGTGAGGAAGATCACGGGGATGTTGAGATTCGTGCGTATCCGGGCCGCGGCTTCCACCCCGTCGTACTCCCCGGGCATGACGATGTCCATGAGCACCAGGTCGGGCCGGTCCTTCTTGGCCATGGCCACGGCCTGCTCGCCGGAAGAGGCGTGGCCGGTGACCTGGTAGCCCATGTCCGCAAGCTGGGTGGCGATACCCTTGGCCAGGATGTATTCATCCTCCACGATTTGTATGCGGGCTTTTGCCATGGCTTTCCCCGGAAGAGTCAGGGAGAGGCGGAGACGGTTTGCTTCACCTCGATCACCTGGGTGTCCAGGTCCAGAAACAGGCCTTGCTCCACGACGCCGGCCGTAGACGAGATGGCGGACGCCAGGGCCGAAGGGTCCGGGATGGGCCCGAAGTCCGCGTCCAAAATCAGGTTGTTGTGCTCGGTGCGGAACGCCTTGGAAAGCACGTTGGTGCGGAGTTCCACCCTGGCCCCCAGCTTTTCCAGGCGCCGCCGCGCCGCCTGCTGGGCAAAGGCAACCACCTCCACGGGCACCGGGCCGTTGGTGCCCAGGGTTGGCGAAAGGGCGGAGCTTTCCGCCATCCAAACCACCTTCTTTCCCATCTGGGCCAGGACCTTTTCCTGGAGAAACGTACCGGCGCGCTTGATGGCGCGCCCCTTTGCGTCCACTTCGTCGGCGGATTCGATGACCAGATCCACGGAGCCGTGGTCCTCCAGGGAGGAAAGGGGCAGGCCCAGGGCGCGGGCGCGTTCGGCCACGGCCAGGCACGCGGGAATGGCCACTACGCCCGGCAGCCTGCCGGCCTTGACCGCGGCGGCCATCTTCTCCACCACGGTTTCCACCAGGGGGCCGGTGCCCAAGCCCACCACCATGTCCGGCAAGACCATGCCCACCGCCCGATCGGCAGCCTCTTCGTGCTGGGGCAGGGAAGCTTTCATGAAGCAACCTTTCTTTGCAGTAAATTTGGGGACCAAGATACCACAGTTATGTCAAAAGGAAAATGCGGATTGCTCGTAGGGTCGCTTGCGGGAGAGGACAAAAACGGTTGCCCGGGCCCTGGACCGGTTGATAGGATGTGGCCGCGTCCGCTCGGGGCAAAAGAGCCCCCATCCCCAGCCAGAAGGAGAGCCCATGAACGCCCGCACTCGAACGGAGATCCGCCTGTTTCTGAAAAACCGGCCCGGCGAACTGGCCAGACTCGCCACCATCTTGTCGGAAAACGCCATCAACATCGAGGCCATGACCATCCAGGACGCCTCGGAGTACGTGCGCGAGCTGTTCCAGGCCCGGGGCAGGTCCATCCGCCGCATCGCCTCGGTGGGCAACTACAACGCCATGCGCAAGGACTCGGTAGAATACGCGCTCATCCGCTGCCTGGTGGACAAGACCGACGAGGCCGTGGACCTGTTGTCCAAAAACGAATACGTGTTCGACGTGATCCCGGTTTTGACCCTGGAGCTGGACAACCGCCCCGGCATCCTGGCGAAGATGGCGGACATGTTCGGCGCAGAGGGCATCAACATCAACTACGTGTACGGCTCCGGGCTTCCGGGCGCAGAGAGGGCCCTGTACGTGTTCTGTCCCGAGGATCTGGACCTGGCCGCCCGCATTTTGAAGGACGCAAAGCTTTAGCCCGGATTATTCATGAGCAATTTTGCCCGAGATCGAATTTTTCTTTATTTTCAATCCGTTGGAGCTGTTTTTCGGGTCTTGCGCCAAAGACGGTCTGATTATTTGAGGA
>JAFDHW010000495.1 GCA_019308705.1 Deltaproteobacteria bacterium | reverse complement strand
CTAGAACCCTTGAAGGAGTTCGCAAAGGAGCTGGAATCCGCGCCGCCCGTTACAGGCCACCGGGCCAGGCTGGTGTTCGCGGGCAGCAACTGCGACGATCCGGGCTACATCAAGATCATCGAAAAGACCGGCGGCCTGGTGGTGGCGGACCGCACCTGCACCGGCTCCATCCCCGGCCTTTCCCCCATCGCCGAAGACAAAGACCCGGTAGAGGCCCTGGCCGCCCGCTACCTTTCCAACATCTCCTGTCCCCGGATGATGGAGGAGTTCGACGCCCGCGTGGCCGAGATCCTGGACGCGGTGTCCGAGTACAAGGCGGACGGGATCATTTTGCAGACCATGAAATTCTGCGACACCTGGGGAGTGGAGGCCGCCCCCATGGTGGAATCCCTCCGGGAAGCCGGAGTCCCGATTCTGCGGCTGGAAAGGGAATACGCCTCGGCCGCGGAAGGCCAGTTGCAAACCCGCGTGCAGGCGTTTCTGGAGAGTTTGGGCAAATGAGTTTTCCCGATCTTGTCCCTGTCACCCCCTCGGCGGGGGACCGGGCGGTCGAAGCCGTGCTCCGCGCCGGCCTCTGGGTCCGCATGGGCCTCATCGCCGCCAAGAACGGCCCCCTTACCATGAGCCGCGCCATGGCGTCCAAGGCCTGGTTGCAGCGCCTGGCCGACGCCAACAACATCCTTGAGATGGCCACCATCACCCGCACCGGGACTTACCGCCGGGCCTCGGCCTATGCCGCCGCCCAGGTGGCCCAGGGCTTTGCCGACTTCATCGGCGACCTGTACGCCCACCCGGAAAAAACGGTCATCCACGAAGACCTCATCCCCCCGGAAATCCTCTTTGCCATGGGGTTGACCCCCTGGATGGCCGAGCTTATCGGCATCGCCGTACCCATGATCCAGGCCGATTTCGCCGAACAGTTCATCGACGAGGCCGAGAACCTGGGCGTGCCCCCGGACACCTGCTCCCTGCCCAAGACCACCATCGGCCTGGCCCTGAAGGACGAAATGCCCCAGGGAGTGGCCATGGTCACCTCCAACATGCCCTGCGACGGCGGCATGGCCTCCTACACCGTGCTGGAAAAGAAGCTTTCCATCCCCACCCTGCGCCTGGACGTGCCGTTCAACTTCTACGACGAGCGCGCGGTGGCCTACTTCGCGGACCAGTTGAAGGACATGGTGGCCTGGCTGGAGGAACACACCCCCGGCCGCATGGACTGGGACCGCCTGGCCGAGGTATGCGAGGAAAGGAACCGGGCCGCGGCCTACGAAACGGAGCTGTGGGACCTGTTGTGCGAAAAGCCCGCGCCCTTGGCCGCCGATGCCGTGTGCCTCTCCCATCTCATGTTCATGATCGCCATGCCCGGCCAGCCCCGGAGCACGAAGGTGTTCAAGAAGTTGCTGGAGTACGCCCGGGCCATCCGGGCCGCCGGCAAAGGGGCGCTGCCCGACGAGCGCTACCGGGCGGTGCTGTGGAATCCGCCCACCCTGATCTATCCGGAGCTCTTCGTGTGGGCGGAGCAGGCCTACGGCGTGGCGTTGATCATGGACATGCTCTCCTACAACCGCCACCCCTTTGTGGACACCTCGTCGCCGGACTCCATGTTGAAGGACCTGGCCCGCATCATCATGGAGGGGCCCATGGCCCGGCACACCCGCGGGCCCATGGAAAACTTCTTCGGCGACCTGTTTTCCCTCTACGAGCGGTTCTCCTTGGACATGATCTGGATGGCGGGCCACATCGGGTGCAAGAACACCATGGCACTCTCCGGTATCTTCAGGGAACGCTGCCGCGAACGGGGCATCCCCCTTCTCGTCATCAACTACGACCTGTCCGACACCCGCGTGGTCTCCCCCGCAGGCTTGCGCCAGCAGGCCGAATCGTTCATGGAAACCGTGATGAAGGCGGAAAGGATAGGGCCATGAGGAAAAGCCCCTTTTTGAAAAAGCCTCCCCGCATCCCCCCAACCCGAAGACCATCCCGGCACCAATCCATGGAGAGGGAGTGTGAGC
>JAFDHW010000494.1 GCA_019308705.1 Deltaproteobacteria bacterium | reverse complement strand
CTGATTATTGGAGGAATGCTGCCATTCGGGCAAAATTCCTCACCCTTCGGGCTCGCCCGATTTCCGCGCTGGCCGCGTTATCGGGGCTCGGCGTACCAAAGTACGCCTTCACCCTCTAGCCTTGCCAGCACGGAAATCAGGCTTCGTGAATAATCCGGGATAAGGAAAACAGGTCGTGAAGCCGAGAAAATCTATGCCGGGGGCCGCTTCTTGTCAAACCCCGGCCAAGGGATGTTTCCTGTTGCCGGAAAGAAAAAAAATGGGTATCAGGGGGGCACGCAAAACCGGAACGTTTCCTCTTCCCCTACTCCAGGTAGCCATGGCCGTCATCGCACCGTTTCCCGGCATTGTCTTCGACCCCACCCGGGTGGACCCTGGCTTGGTGGTCACGCCCCCCTACGACGTCATCACCCCGGACATGGCCGAGGCGTATTACGCCCGCCATCCCAACAACGTGGTGCGCCTGGACCTGGGCAGGCCCCTTCCCACGGACACGGAAGACGACAACCCCCACACCCGGGCGGCGAAGTACTTTGCGGCCTGGCGGGCCCAGGGCGTTTTGAAGCAGGACGAAAATCCCGCCCTGTACGTGTCCTCCCACGCCTTTTCCGTGGACGGCAGGCCCGCCGTCCGCCTGGGGCTTTTTGCGGCCGTGCGCCTGGAGCCGCCGGAAACGGGCGTCATCCGCCCCCACGAGCAGACCTACTCCAAGGTGAAGACCGAGCGCCTGTCCCTCATGCGCCACACCCAGGCCAACTTCTCGCCCATCTTCGCCCTGTTCCGCGATCCGGAACGGGATGCCATGGCCTTTCTTTCCGCCCACGCAAAGGGCGAGCCCGTCCTGTCCTTCACCGACGATGCGGGCCACGGCCACAAGCTGTGGCGGATGGCCGATCCCGCGGCCGTGGAAGCCGCCCGAGCCCTCCTGGCCCACAGGGTGCTGTACATCGCCGACGGCCACCATCGCTACGAGACCGCCCTGAACTACTTGAGGGAACTGGAGCAGGCCCACGGCACCCTGCCCGGGGATCACCCGGCCCGCTACATCCTGGTCTGCCTGTGCTCCATGCGCGACCCGGGCCTGGTCATCCTCCCGGCCCACCGGATGCTCTCCCGCCTGCCCCGGGGAGCCGGGGAAGACTTCTTCCGCAAGGCCGGGGAATACTTTACCATCCAGGACGTGCCCCCCGGCCGAACCACCCGGGAGACCGCCGAAGCGCTTACCGCGGCCCTTGCCCGATACCGGGGCCGAAACGCCCTGGCCGCGCTTTTCCCGGGCCGGTCCGCGGTGCTGGCTCTGAAGCCCGGGGCAGCCGCCCCCCTGCTTTCGGACGTGCCCGGCCCCCTGCGCGCCCTGGACGTCACCGTGCTCAGCCGGGTGGTGTTCCAGGAATGCCTGGACATCACCCCCGAAGCCCTGGACGACCCCTCCCTCATCCTCCACACCACCCGCGTCGCCGAAGCCGCCGAAGCCGTGGCCTCCGGCCGCCAAGCCGCCGCCTTCCTGCTCAACCCCGTCACCATCGCCGAGGTCCGCAAGGTGGCCGAAGCCGGCCTCACCATGCCCCGCAAGGCCACGTTCTTCTATCCGAAGGTCCCCACCGGACTGGTCTTCAGAAGCCTCCAGACCGGCTGAAAGAGCGAGCCGCGGCGTTGCGGTCCCTTTCCGGCCTTGGCGTGCGGACATGCGCCAGCGGCCGGAAATGCTCCCGCGCCTTGCGCTTCGTTTCGAGCGGCCACGCGATTACACCCGGATTATTCACGAAGCCCGAAGGGGGAACAATTTTGCCCGAATGGCAGCATTCCTCCAATAATCAGACTGTCTTTGGCGCAAGACCCGAAAAACAGCTCCAACGGATTGAAACTAAAGAAAAATTCGATCTCGGGCAAAATTGCTCATGAATAATCTGCGCTAAAATTGGCCCGGTGCAATTAGAACAGCTTCACCACATAGGCCACCAGCACGAACGAGCAGAAGGAGAGCTTGAGGGCGATGGCGCCGAGGTTTCCGGCGAGTACGCCCCA
>JAFDHW010000044.1 GCA_019308705.1 Deltaproteobacteria bacterium | reverse complement strand
TGGACTCGTGGCGCTGCTTGATCAGCACCGGCAACTTCAACATTCAACACGAACCGCCGTATACGGAACCGTACGTACGGTGGTGGGAAAGGGGGGCGGGGCAACCCGCCCCCCCTACTCGATTCCTTATGTTCGGCTTGGCCTATCCGCAGGATCCCGAACCGCAGGAACTGCAGGCGTCCTTGCCGCCGCCGAGATTCAGGCTGGATTCGATGCGGAACCCCATCATGCCGAAATCCACCTTGATGGGCTTGGCCTCTTCCAGAAATTTCTTGTCCACCAGGAAGGTCAGTCCGTCTTCCTTGAACACCTCGTCCGTGTCCCTCGGCTCATCCAGAGCCAGAGCAAGCGAAGGGCCCCCTCAACCGCCGGGGTTCAAGAAGACCCTGATGGGGCTTTTTTCCTGCCTTTCAAAATACTCCGCCAGTTTTTTCTGGGCGGCTTCGGTCACTTCGAACATGACTTCCTCCTTGGTCGCTCGACGCACTGTGCTTTTCGGGCTGAAAGAAAATAAAACGGGAAGGAAATCGCCCTTCCCTGCACGAACATAGAGGCGATAGTTTCCTTTGTCAACTTCCTTGCCCGGCCGAAAGTCGCTTCAGCCGGTCCTGGTACACCGCAAGGGCGTCTTCGGAAAACAAAACAAAGAGAACCTTTTCCGGCAAGGGGTTTGTCTCCAGGAATTCCAGCACCTCGGAAACCGCCACCTTGCAGGCTTCCTCCAGCGGGTAGCCGTACACGCCGCAGGATACCGCGGGAAAGGCCACGGTGCGGCAACCGGCTTCCGCGGCCAGGGCAAGGCTGTTTCGGTAACAGGAAGAAAGAAGTTTTTCGTCCTCCGGCCTGCCCCTGTATACGGGCCCCACGGTGTGGATCACGTGGCGGGCGGGCAGGTTGTAGCCGCGGGTGATGCGGGCCTCGCCCGTGGGGCAGCCGCCCAGGGTGCGGCACTCGGCCAACAGTTCCGGACCCGCGGCCCGGTGGATGGCCCCGTCCACGCCCCCGCCGCCCAACAGGCTCTCGTTGGCCGCGTTCACGATGGCGTCCACGGCGAGCCGGGTAATGTCCCCGGACACCGCTTCCACGCGCTTTAGCACGTCGGATTTTTCCGCACCGCTTCCCATGGCTCCGTTGTATTCGCATCGGCGGGTATTGTCAACGATTCCGGGGACCCGGCCCTTTTGCGCGGTTGACTTTGGGCCGGGCTTCCGTTAATGCGGTGCCTGGCGAGAGCAAACCCACGGGTTCAGAATCGAAAAACTCCAAGCAGCCGAGGTAAACCATGCTCCAGAAGACCCTTGCCATCATAAAGCCCGACGCCGTCGCCGCGGGCAAGGCCGGCGCCATCATCGCACGCTACGAAAAGGCCGGGTTCCGCATCCTGGCCATGAAAATGGTCCGGCTGAACCAGGCCCAGGCCGAAGGCTTCTACGAAGTGCACAAACAGCGCCCCTTTTTCGGCAGCCTCACCGCGTTCATGACCTCCGGTCCCTGCATTCCCATGATCCTGGAGGCGGAGGACGCCATCGCCAAGAACCGCGAACTCATGGGCGCCACCGACCCGGCCGAGGCCGCCGAAGGCACCCTGCGCGCGGATTTTGCCGAGAACAAGGAAAGGAACGCCGTCCACGGGTCCGACGCGCCGGAAACCGCGGAAAAGGAGATCGCCTTCTTCTTCTCCCCCTACGAGCTTCTGGCCCTATGACCCAGGGCATAAACCTGGACAACGTGGCCGTGGTCCTTAACCGGCCGCGGATTTCCGAAAACGTGGGGTCCGCGGCCCGGGCCATGAAGAACATGGGGTTTTCCCGCCTCATCGTGGTGGACCCGGAAAACTGGGACCCCAACCGCGCGGCCATGACCGCCACCAAGGGGGCCCTCGGCCTGGTGAGAAATCTTGAACCGGCGCCGGACCTTGCGACCGCGCTTGCGCCCTTCACCTACGTGGTGGGCACCACCGCCCGCCGCGGCGGGCACAGAAAAAACCCCTTCATGGACCCGGCCCGGCTGGCAGAACACTTGGCGCCCATCTCCCAGAGAAACGACGTGGCCATCCTCTTCGGCCCCGAGGACCGCGGGCTCACCAACGACGAACTGCGGGTGTGCCACGCCCTTCTCACCATCCCCACGCGGGACATGTCCTCGCTCAACCTGGCCCAGGCCGTGCTTTTGGTCTGCTGGGAACTCTCCCGCACCACCCTGCAAATGCCCGCGCCCTTTGTCCCCCGGCTGGCCTGCCGCCACGAGCTGGACCGCATGTATGCGAACTTGGCCGGCATCCTCACGGAAATCGGCTACATCCAAAAAGACAATCCCGACCACTGGATGGACAATATCCGCCGGTTCTTCAACCGCCTCCCCCTCACCGCGCGTGAAGTCAAGGTCATCCTCGGCTTCTGCCGCCAAATGAACTGGTACATGGGGAAGGAAAAGGAAGCCGCCGGAGAGGGACAAAAAGAATAAGAGCTTGCAGAAGGGAAACTGCGTGGGGAAAAATCCCCCGCACCGGCGATGGGAGCTTGGGGATGTATTTGGTTCGATACGGAGAGAAAGGCAAGGAGCGGCCCGGCATTTTGAAAGGGTCGCGGGTGGTGGACCTGGCTTCGCATCTGCCCGGGGTGCCGGACATCGGGCCGGAGTTCTTTGCCGGGGGGTGGCTGGAAAAGGCCCGGGAGGTGGACGCAAAAGGCGAGATCCTCTCCCAGCGGCTGGGGCCGCCCGTCACGCGGCCGGAGAAGATCATCTGCCTGGGCAAGAACTACGCGGACCACGCCAAGGAGGGCAACATGGACGTGCCCGAACGGCCGCTTCTTTTCTGCAAGACGCCCAACACGCTAAACGGCCCCGAGGACGACATCCTGCTGCCCAAGAGTTCCGGCCGGGTGGACTGGGAGGTGGAGCTTTGCGTGGTCATGGGCCGCGGCGGCAAGGGCATCTCCCGCGAGGAAGCCTTGTCCCGTGTGGCCGGGTTTTGCGTGATGAACGACGTTTCCGGCCGCGAGGCCCAGTTCGGCGACGGCCAGTGGTTCCGGGGCAAGTCCTTTGACACCTTCGCGCCCCTGGGGCCGGTGCTGGCCACCCCGGACGAGGTGGACTTGGCCTCCCTCACCTTGAAGACCCGGGTCAATGGAAGGCTCATGCAGCACGGCACCACCGCGGACATGCTCTTTGACGTGCCCTCCATCATCGAGTTCATAAGCCGCGACATCACCCTGGCCCCGGGAGACCTCGTCTCCACCGGCACCCCCGCGGGGGTGGGCATCTTCCGCGACCCGCCCGTCACCTTGTCTCCCGGCGACCTGGTGGAATGCTTCATCTCCGGCCTGGGCACCCTGCGCAACCGGGTGCGGGGGTGATTTTTTTCACGCCGCTTTCCCCGTGAGCCTTTCTTTCTTTCCGGTTTCCGCCATCGCCTCCTTGCGCGGCCGGATGAGCCCCGCCATGAGCCAGGTCTGGACGGCGGAAAGCGCCACGAAGTAGCCGATCCACAGGGGCAGGCCCGCCTTCACGGGGCCGGTCTTTCCCCAGGCCCACAGGTCCATGGACAGAAGAAACAGCGCGAACAGGGCGGCGATGCGCACCCAGGGCGCGGAGGCCACGTCCGCGGTCCAGGCGAATCCGCGCGTCTTTGCTTCCAGGGCCAGGTGCAGGCCCGCGTACACGGCGATGGTGATGGCCAGGACGGGCACCACGGGAAGGAACCCGAAGGTGGGCAGATACCCCAGGGTGGCGGCCACCAGGGCCCCCTCCCCGGCGAGGATGGAGGCCATGGCGGCCCGGGCGTGGACTTTTTTGAGATACAACCCGAAAAACACGGTGGGGAATAGGACCGTGAGACCGGTGAAGGTTTGTGTGGCGATGTTGAGGATGGTGTCCGGTTGCAGGTAGGCCAGGCCAAGGCCGCACAGGGCCAGGAGGATGACGAAAAGCCGCCCCAGGTATGGCGGGTGCTCGGTCCGCCGGGAAGCCAGGGGCAGGATGTCCCGGGTGAACAGGGAGGAGAGGGTGAGCAACTGGGAGTCCATGGTGCTCATGAGCGCCGCCAGGCCGCAGGCCATGACCAGCGCCGCCATGGCGTCTCCGGAGACCAGGGTGATCATCATGGGCAGGATGCGGTCCGCCTCCTTGCCGGCAAGGTCCGGGAAGGACAGGTGCCCCAGCACGCCGATGGCGATGGGCATGAAGAACACCACCGTGCAGATGAGCGGGTAAAACAGCATCATCCTGCCGATGGTGCGCTCGCTCTTGGCGGAGAAGAACCGCTGGAACAGCTGGGGGAACATGGGGTCGCAGAAGAACCAGAGCATCATGAAGGAGAACCAGATGGCCGGGGTGTAGAACCCCCGCGGGCCGGGGCGGGAGAAAAGCCCCGGTTCCGCGGCCAGCGCTTTCTGGTGGGCGGCCAAAAACCCGCCGTGGTACCCGGTCACCAGGAGCAGGGAGGCCAGTAGCAGCACCAGCATGAGCACGCCCTGGAAAAGGTCTGTCCAGGCCACGGCGCGCAGGCCTCCCCGGATGGTGTACAGGCAGATGATGCCCGTGATGATGGCCGCCCCGCCGAAGTAGGGAAGCCCGATGAGCTCCTCCAGGGCGTAGCCCGCGGCCATGGGCTGCAGGGCCAGGTAGGGGATGGTGAACACGATCATCACCACGCAGAACAGCGTGGACAGGGGCTGGCTTTTGTAGATGTGACGGATGAGTTCCGGCGGGGTCACGGAGCCGGACTCGCGGCCCGCCCGCCAGATCTTTCGGCCCAAGAGCCAGAAGCTCAGCGCCATGAACCCCGTGCCAAAGCCCATGATGGGAAAGAAGGCGTAGCCGTCGCGGTAGCCCGCGCCCGAGGTGCCGAACACGGTGAACGCGGAAAAGTTGGTGGCCGCCATGGTGGCCAAAAGCACCAGGGTGCCGAACTTGCGGTCCGCCAGAAAATACGTCTCCGGGCTTGCGCTCCAGCGGGTGCGGGCCAGAAACCCCACCACCAGCACCAGCAGAAAATACCCCGCCAATACGGCGATTTTCACTCCCATGGTTCTCCTCCCCGAATCAAGCGGCTTTGCCTCTCATGCCCGTCGCCTGGTTTTTCGCCCAGCAGCCCGTCGCGGCAAAAAATCCTTTTCGAGACGGGTTCCCCAAAAAGAAACGGGCCATCCCGAGCAAAGCCGGGATGGCCCGTGTGGCCTGGCATAACCTTGCGTTAGACGTCTACGAAGTTTTGGCGCTGATACCTCTTTCGCGTTCTCCTGTCAAGCCCTCCGGCGGATTCCAGGCAGGGCAAACGCATATGCGTCAGCTTGTGGGACGCATGGTCCGCCCGGGGGTCTTCCATGCCACCCCACCGTTATCATTAACAATAACGGCCGGTTGGCACAAAGACCCACAAAAGGTCTGGAATGTTACCGCTTTCAGGCGACCCCCATCCCCGGCTTGCCCCTGCCCGCGAAAATCTCATATGCGTTTGCCCTGCCGGCGGATTCAGAACGTGTAGCCCAGGGAAAGGCCGGTGAACCAGTCCCCGCCGGAGATGACGTAACCGGTGCGGTATGCTCCCACGCTGGGATCGTACACGTTGGCCTCGGCGTCTGTTTCCATCCGGCTGCCTTCCACGTCGAGCGAGGCGTACCAGTTCTTGGACATGTAGTACTTAACGCCCATCTTCGCGATGACCGCCTCGCCGTCCCAGTCCGAGCTCGCTTTGGAGGTTACGCCGTTCACCAGGTCGTCGCGCTTGTCCTCCGCGTGGACAAAGGTGGACGCGGCGATGGAGAAGCCCAGGACGAACTTGTCCTTGTACTCCATGGTTCCGGAAAGCTCCAGGTAGGGGATGCCCACGTCCGCCTCGTGCGTGCCCGTGGGGCCGGTGACCGTGGTGGGGGTAAGGAGCGGGTTGTTGGGCCAGGAGGTGTAGGAGTCCATCTCGTCGAACGCGAAGTGGCGGTGGATGTAGCCCGCGCCGATGGCGTAGCGCCAGAAGAAATCCGGTTTCCTGCGGAAAAGCTCCTCCCGCCTGCGCATGTAGGACTGGTAGAAGTCGAACCTGATGCCGCCTTCCGCCATCCAGGCGTCGGTGTCCAGGTCCGCCCGGGAATAATAGGCAGGGGGCTCGGTGCGGATGGCCCCCAAATAGAGCCACTCCGTGGTGGTTACGTGGGTGTCCCCGTCGTCGATGGGGAGCATGCCCTTGCCGTAGAAGGAAAGACGGCTGGCGATTTCCAGGTTCAGTCTGGCCGTGCCCATGAACAGTTCCAGGGGATATTCGGCCCGGGCCTGGGGAAAGGGAGCGGCCGTGGTACCCGTGGAATCGATGATGTACTTACCGCTTTCGAAGGTCACGTCCCCGCCCATGTACCCCACGCCAGCTTCCATGTCCAGGCTGGCCGCTCCGGAGACGGAGCAGAATCCCGCCATGGCCGCGAAAAGCACCAACGTTCGGACAACCCCGAATGTCTTCATGAATGTGCCTCCGTAAAGAGGTAAGTTCAAATAAGGTTTGAATATCACACGTTTTGTGATTGTTCAAGGTTGCGCCGGTATGCCCGGCTGCAAAAAAAGACCCGGAGGCTCCCCGGGGGAACCTTCGGGTCTTGCAGTCTTTGGTCAGGGGCGGCGGTTGCCGGTTTCGCCCCGGCGGTCAGGCCGCGGCCTGCTTTTCCTCTCCGCCCCGGCTTGCCGTGTCCGGCGTGTAGCAGGTGATGCCGCAGCACAGGCAGCGTTCCGCTTCCTGGTGCGCAGCGGTTTCGGAGAGCACCTGGTCCACCTCGGCGAAGCTGGTGATGCGGGTGGCCACGGGAAGCTCGGGCATCTCGGCCCGGGGCTTCTTCAAGATGCCCGAAAGTTCGGTGAGCCGGGACGCGGGCAGGGGGATCTTCTTGGGCTGCCTGGGCGGCGCGGTGACCTCCTGGCCCGTGATGTACAGGTGGATGGAGCGCGCCGCGCGCCTTCCGCCGCCGATGGCCTCCACCACCAGCCCCGGGCCCGTGGCGGAGTCGCCCGCGGTGAACACGTAGGGGATGGAGGTCTGGAGGGTCTCCGGGTCGTTGTCGATGGTGTTCCACCGGGTGGTGGCCAGCTGGGCCAGGCGGTTTTTGGCCTCCTCCATGAAGGAGATGTCCGGCTTCTGGCCGATGGCGGAGATGACCATGTCCGCGTCCAGGAGCGTCTCGGAGTCCTCGATAGGCACGGGCCGCCGGCGTCCCGAGGCGTCCGGCTCGCCCAGTTTCATCTTCTGGTACTCCAGCTTGGCGGCGTTGCCGTTTTCATCCGGGATCACCCGGGTGGGCGCGGCCAAAAAGAGGAACTCGCAGCCCTCGTGTTCCGCGGCCACGATCTCCACCTCGTTGGCGGGCATCTCCTGCCGGGTGCGGCGGTAGGCCAGGGTCACCTTTTCCGCGCCGGAGCGGATAAGCGTCCGCACGCAGTCGATGGCGGTGTTGCCGCCGCCGATGACCACGGGCCGCTTGCCGATGGGCACCTTTTCGCCGCTGGCCATGCGGGCCAGGAAATCGATGCCCGTGTAGCAGCCGGGCAGGTCTTCGCCCTCCACGCGCAGGTTGGCGTCCTTCCACGCGCCGATGCCCATGAACACGGCGTGGTAGCCCGAGGCCACCAGGGAGCTCAAGTCAAAGTCCTCGCCGAAGCGCACGTTGGTGTGCACGTCGATGCCCAGGTTTACGATGCCTTCGATCTCCCAGTCCAGCACCTTCTTGGGCAGCCGGTACTCGGGGATGCCGTAGCGGAGCATGCCGCCCAGCTTGGGCATGGCCTCGTACAGGGTGACCTGGTGGCCCAGCCGGCGCAAAAAGTAGGCGCAGGTGAGCCCCGCGGGCCCGCCGCCCACCACGGCCACGCGCTTGTCCGTGTCCGGGGCCTTGGAGATGGGGAACCGCATGCCCTGGTTCATCTCGTAGTCCGCCACGTAGCGCTTGAGCTGGTTGATGGACACCGCCTCATCCTCCACGCCCCGGCGGCAGTTGGCCTCGCAGGGATGGGGGCACACCCGGCCGCAGGACAGGAGGAAGGGGTTTCGCTCCCGGATGGTGGCGACCGCTCCCTCGTAGTCGCCCTCGCGGATCCGGGAAATGTACTTGGGGATGTCGATCTGGGCCGGGCAGGTCTGCTGGCAGGGGGCCAGGCACTCGTCCTCGCGGTTGAACTCCAAAAGCTTTTCCGAGCGTTTCTTCACCCGCATGATGTGCTTGGGGCAGGCCTTTTCGCAGGCCCCGCAGGCCACGCATTTTTCCTCGTCCACCACCGGGTAGCCGTGTTCCCCCATGTGCACCGCGTCGAAGGGACAGGCCCGCACGCAGTCGCCGAAGCCCAGGCAGCCGATCTCGCAGACGAGCTTGCCGCCGTAGAGCTCGGCCAGCGCCTTGCACGAGGGCGCGCCCCGGTACGAAAAGACGTTCTCGGCGCGGTCGCCGCCGGTGCAGTAATTGTAGGTCCGGGCGGGCTCGGCGCCCCCGGCCTCCATGCCCATGATCCCGGCCACCTTTTCGGCGGATTCCTGCCCGCCCACGATGCACACGTTGGGCGGAGCCTCGCCCGCCACCACGGCGGCGGCCGCGGCGGCGCAGCCGGTGTACCCGCACCCGCCGCAGTTGGCCCCGGCGAACTTGTCCTCCACCTGGGCGATGCGCGGGTCCTCGTACACGTAGAACACCCGGGAAGCGAGGCTCAGCATGAGGCCGAGCGCCGCCCCCAAAGCAAGCATGAACAACAAGGCGGTACCCATGGATTACTCCTCGCGAAAAACCGGCTTGGGGCGTCAGGCCCGTAGAAGATTATATTATTTAATAATGATTTCGAGTGGATTCAAGCATACGTCAAAACCCGGGACGGGGCTTTGGCCATGTGGGTCATAGACGACCGGGGGCCTCGTGTCAAGAAAGCGTTGGCCGCTATCCGCCGCCGAACACGCTGATCATGGCGGGCAGGGCCACGGCGGTGCCCACCATGGATCCCAGGTTGGTGAGCGCCACCACCAGGAGCACCCGGGTGACCCGGTTTTTCCAGAACCCCCGGAAGGAGGCGATGTCCGCGCCCAGGGCCTCGAAATCGCGCACCTTGGGCTTGCGCAGGCCCGCCTCCACCAGCCCGGCGAACCACCCGGCCGCCAGCATGGGGTTCAGCGAGGTGATGGGCGCGGCGGCGATGCCGGTCAGGACGGCCAGGGGGTGGGCCAGGGCGACAAGCGCGCCCAGGCCGCCGAACACGGCATTTGCCGCCACCCACCAGGTGAGCATTTCCACGCCGCCCCGGGTGCCCGCGCGGAAGAACCCGGCCGCCACCAGGGCCACCACCAAGGCGGGGATGCCCCACTTGACGACCCCGCCCAGTTTCCCCTTGGGCGGCATGGCGCACAGGGGCCCGACGTCGATGTCCTTTTCCCAGTTCCTCTTGATGCCCGGCACGTGGCCCGCGCCCACCACGGCCACCACCTTTTTGCCGGGGGCGTTTTTGGCGCCGTGGGCCAGCACCAGGTCCCGTTCGTCGATGAGCACGGTGCGGAGCTCCGGGAGGATGTCGGCAAGCTCCTTTAACATGAGCTCCAGGGCGTCCTTTTCCTTGAGCGCCTCCACGTCCTCCTCCGTGATCTTGTCCGCTTCGCCAAAGGAGAAGGCAAGCTGCCGGAACAACGACAGCCGGGACTTCCAGCCCATGAACGCCCAGGCCCGGGCCAGGGTGGTGCGGATCTCCCGGTCGATGGGAACCACCTCGGCCCCGGCCTGTTGGGCGGCCTCGATGGCGGAAAGCATCTCCGCGCCGGCCTTGATGCCCAGCCGGTCCGCGATGCGCTTCTGGAAGGACGCCAGCAACAGGTGGGTCAACAGCAGGTGGGCCCTCTTTTCCTTGACCACCTGCACGATGTCCATTTCGCGCCAGGCCTCGGGGTTCACCAGGGCCTGGTACCGGGAGGAGCAAAGCTCCACGCACACCGTGTCCGGGTTTTCCTCCCGGATCACCCGGGAGACCGTGTCCGCGCTCTTTTTGGAAACGTGGGCCGTGCCCACGAGCACCACTTCCCGGTTTCCTGCGGCAAGCCGGGTCACTTCCGCGTTTTCGGCCATGGATGGTTTCTCTTGGGTGGGGGAGGGGGAACTCATGCCGGGGGCCGCACGAAAACGGTGTCCCGGTAGTATTTCAGTTCGTTGATGGATTCCATGATGTCGCTCAAGGCGGTGTGGGCCTTTCTTTTGTGGAAGGGCTCCATTTGAGGGTACCAGCGCAGGACAAGCTCCTTCAGCGAGGACACGTCCACGTCCCGGTGGCTCAAAAAACCGTGGAGTTCGGGCATGTACTTGACCAGAAACCGCCGGTCCTGCCACACGGAGTTTCCGCACAGGGGGTGTTTGCCCGGCTCGCAGTGCTGCTTCAGAAACTCCAGGGTTTTGTGCTCGGCCAGCACGGTGTCGTCCTTGGAAACCAGGATGCGGTCCATGAGGCCCGAGGCGATGTGGTGGGACCGGGACCACTCCTCCATGGCCTCCAGCCGCTCCGGGGGGTGGTAGATGGCCAAAGCCGGCCCCTTGGCCACGATGTTCAGATCCCCGTCCGTGACCACGGTGGCGATCTCCACGATGACCTGGACCTCCGGGTCCAGACCTGTCATTTCCAGGTCCATCCAGATGAGGCGGTCGTCCAATGCCCCCCCTTTATCCCGAATTATTCATGAAAAATTTCACCGAATAAAATATTTATATGGATTTAAACAGGTTAAGTGCCAATTGAAGGGTCCTTGAAAAATGCACGCTGTTTATTTGAGGAATGCTGACATCGGCGAAATTTTTCATCCTTCCGGCGAGCCCGATTCACGC
>JAFDHW010000493.1 GCA_019308705.1 Deltaproteobacteria bacterium | reverse complement strand
CTCCAATAATCAGACCGTCTTTGGCGCAAGACCCGAAAAACAGCTCCAACGGATCGAAACTAAAGAAAAATTCGATCTCGGGCAAAATTGCTCATGAATAATCCGGGCTAGGCCTCTGATCCGCCAGATGCGTTTGCCCTGACCCCCCCCGCCTTGATCTGCCGGCTTGGCGATGGTAAACCTCTTTTCGGGGGAGAGCCCGGCAACAGCAGGCCCCTTCCCCGAACCACCGGCGCCCCGCCAGGACGGCGGCGGCATCAGAGTTCCTCCATAGATCCCGGTGATCCTTTGGAAATGAACCAACTCCTCGGCCCGGTCCGGAAGCCGGACCGGCGCGTGGTGACCATCCTCCTGGTCTTCTATGCGCTCGCAGGCCTTCTGGTCCTGGCCTCTTCCCGAGAGCGTCCCGCAAGCCTCACGCTCCTCAACCGGAACATCCACAAGGACAACGACAAGACCTGCTTGGCATGGGTGGTCACCCTGCCCCCCGAGGTGCCCCCGGCCCGCCCCGTTGACGGCACGGGAGAGTTTCCCCTCAAGGTCTGGTTCAACGGAAAACCCCTGCCCATGCCCGGGGCCGAGACCTGGGAAGTCATGAACCTGGGGCAGGGCCGCTACAAGCATTACGGACACACCCTTCTCTTTTCGACCCCGGACGGACGGGACCCCAGGGAGTACGGGAACCGCCTGACCATCCAGTTCTCCAAAAGGCCCCTCGGCCACCTTTACCCGTGGTCTTTGCTCGCCTTCGCCCTCCTTTCCTCCTACTTCCTCCTGGTCCTCCTTTTCCACGTCCCCAGGCGGCGCCCCATCCGGCGCCATGTCTACCTGGGAATCCTCGCGTGCCTTGCGGCCCTTCTCCTCGTGGAGATCCTTTCCAGGGCGGACCTGTTCCATAAGACCATCCCCTTGAACCCTCCCTGCAAAATCTCGACAAACCTCTACAGCGCGGTCTTCATCACCCAACGCAGCCTTTTGTTCAGCCTGCCGGAATCCCCGGCCCTGGGAGGGGACCCGGCAAGGGAATCCCACAGCCCGGCCCGCCTCCTCTTCAAGGGGAAACCCCTCCGGCCCGAGGCGGTTTCCCTGAAGGAAACCCTGGACAAGGAGGGGGGACGCTACTCCTTCCTGGACGCAAGCCTGTATTTCCGCCCGCCCGCCGACCCGGCGGCAGAGGTTTTCTCTCTCTATGGGATCCGCTATCCCTTACGGGTCTCCTGGCCTGTCCTGGCCCTGACCGGCATTCTGCTGGTCCTGTGGGCCGGGCTCGGAAACCGGATTCTCGGCTCTTCCATGTCCAGCCTGGCGATCCGGGGAGGCGCGGCCGCGCTCCTGGCCCTGGGAACCCTGCTCCTGGGCTTGAACGCCGTGGGCCTCTTCCTGCCGCTCAGAGGCCCGGAGCCGAGCCGCGCCGAAGCGATCCTGGAGAAATCCTGGCCCAGGATGCCCCTGGACAAGGCCCTTTCCTTGTTGAAAAAGCAGCCCGATGAATCCAAGGAGGCTTACTGCAAGAAGGCCGTGGACACCGTGGAAAAGGCCATGACCGCCTATTTCCTGGATCGCGGCGTCTGGCGCTACCGGGTGAGGATACCGCCCTGGGAAAACTACCTCCTGACCGTCCTGGGACAGCGGCATTCGTTTGGAAGATACCTTTTCCTGGACCCTCACAAGGCCCTGGAACGGGGGATCGGGTTGAGGGCTCAACCCTGCCTGGTGCTGGCGGGATTTCTGGCGGAAAACGGGGTCCGCGCGGAAATCGTAAAGCTGCGTTCCTACATGCTGGTGCGGGCCGAGGTGCGGCCCGGCAAGTTCCTCCTCCTGGACCCGCTGCTGGGCCTGCATTTTGACGAGGACCTGGACCGGCTGCTCCAAAACCCCGGGCACGCCATCGATGCTTATCGCCGCGCCGCGCCCGCGGCCGCTCCGGAGATCAGAAAGCGCTGGCTGCTGTATCCCCTGGTTTCGCTGGAAGACAAAACGTACAAGATCATGGAGCCGAAGGAATTTTTCGGAGAGCGGAGGGCCTG
>JAFDHW010000492.1 GCA_019308705.1 Deltaproteobacteria bacterium | reverse complement strand
ATTCCTCCAATAATCAGACCGTCTTTGGCGCAAGACCCAAAAAACAGCTCCAACGGATTGAAACTAAAGAAAAATTCGATCTCGGGCAAAATTGCTCATGAATAATCCGGGCTAGGCTGGGCCGCGGAAATCAGGCTTCGTTGAATAATCCCTGTCGGTTAAGCGTTATTCGCCCGGACATCCACGTCCGAGAATGGCTCGTGGCCCTTGCAGGCGTCCGCGGCCAGGCAGTTGAACACGTTGAGCCGGTTCAGCTGGTTGGAGCCCTCGTAGATCTGCAAAAGCTTGGCGTCCCGCAAATGCTTCTGAGCCCGGGAATCACCCCTCAAGCCCGCCATTCCCATGAGCTCCAGGGCCAGGTGGGCGTTTTTCACGCCTAGGTCCGTGCCCACCACCTTGGCCAGGGAGCCCCACCCGGACGTCCTTTTGATCTCGCGGTCCGTCTGCCCGTCGAACATGAGTCTGCGGAAGATCCTGGTGGCCGCGTCCATGCCCATGGCCGCGCCCACGGTGTTTGTGAGCACCTTCCGGGGAGTGTACTCCGAGATCAGGGACAGGGGCTTTGCCTGCAGGGGCTTGTAAATCCCGTACATGCCGCAGGCGTAGTTGGCCTCCATGTAGGCCAGCCTGGCCAGGTTCACGTTCTTGACCATCTCCGCCAGCAGGCACTGGGCCCACTCGTGGTTCACCAGAAGCTGGCCGTCCACCTCGGTGTTCGCCGCGAACTGAAGGGCCTCTTCCAGCGCGCCCCTTGCCGCCGCCGCGCCGAACGCGCACACCCCGGCCCGGGACGCCCCGAACACGTAGTCGATGAACTGCATGTTGGTCTTGCGGACGCTTCGCTTCAAGCCGGAAATCTGGTGCGGGGCCATGCCCACCAGCTCGTCGGGCACAAAGCAGCCGTCGAACATGAGCTGGGAGGCGGGACAGGCCTTCTGGCCCATCTTGCGCTCCACGCGGCCAAAGGAAAACCCGGGCATGCCCGTCTTCACCGCCAGAACCACCATGGTCTCGGAGGGCCGGGAAGGATCCTCGTAGGCCACCACCATGTGCCAGGTGGAAAGGTGGCCGTTGGAGATGAACACTTTGGAGCCGTCCAGCACGTATCCGCCCTTGACGCGCTTGGCCCGGGTGCATACCTCGCCTTTGTCCAAGAGCTCGATCTCCTCCACGTCCGTGCCCGCGCCCGGCTCGGTGAGGGCCAGGGAGATGAGGCAGGGCCGGCCGCTTTTCTGGCCCTCCCATACCTCGGACGTGATGCGGGAGATCAGGGGCAGGTTCCAGGTGCCGCACAGGGTGGCCACGCCTAGGTAGTGCACGCCCAGCAGGTTGGCCATGGACAGGCACTCGGCCCCCACCTCCTCCAGGAAATGGCAAAGCGAGGGAAAGGGCGCTCCGCCGCCGCCCATGAACTTGGGAATCCATTGGGAGTACAGGCCCCAGCGGTTGGCCTCCTCCACGAACTCCCAGGCCAGATGGTCCGGCTCCTGGTGCATGAGCCGGTCCAGCGAAAGGGTTTTGCCCCGTACCACCTCGGTCACGAACTTGCGGCCCAGGGCCATGGCTTCGCGGGCATGGCGGGCGAAGCCAGGCGGAAGCTTGGCGCCCGCGTCCAGGGAGCAGAGCACGTCTTCGGGGCAGGGCGGCTGGTCCAGAAAACTTCTTATCTCGTCCGGTGAAAGCATGTCTTCTCCTGATCAGAATTCCATGTCGTCCAAAAACATGTGCCAGGCGCGGCCGCGTTCGCCCCGGTCGTCCATGAGCCAGTGGCCGCCCCGGAAGAACCGGTGCCTGGGCCAGCCCCACTTTTCGCAAAGCGCAAGCACGGAGTCGAACGGGCACAGATGGTCGCCCTTGGCGGACAGAAAAAGGATTTTGTCCCTGTCGATCCCGGGGCCGGAGAAGTTCAGCGGCGAGTGAAGCTTCCATACCCGGCGCATGTCCTCCAGAAGCTGTCCGCCAGGGTCACAGGAGAACCGGAACGCCTCGGGCCCAAAGGGGGAGGACATGTCCACGGCAGGCACCACCAGGCAG
>JAFDHW010000491.1 GCA_019308705.1 Deltaproteobacteria bacterium | reverse complement strand
AAGCGGGGCCGCCCCCCGCTACGCCTACTTTTTTTCCGACCGGGAGAACGCCGACATTTTCTGCGCCATGCCCGACCGGCCCATGGTGATCAAGGCCGTAGAGTGGGAGGACGGCGTCTACAACCTGTCCACCTGCTACGCGGGCTCGGGCCTGTCGTTCACGGAGATGCGCGAGCTGCAGCTTGAAAAGATCAAGGCCGAGGCCCGGAGCAGAAACATCGAGCTTTGCTCGGACCTGGCCTGGGGCGTAGCCCGGGGCGGCACCGAGCCCCCGGAAGACGAGGCCGAAAAGCCGTCCAGGCCCGCCAAGGCGAAAAAACGCCCCTACCGGGGCGGGGCCAGGCACTGGCGCTCGTACCTGGAAGACTGGGAGGCCGAATGACCCACGGCCGGAAAAGCGAAGGCGGGCCCTCCTGGGAGGCACGGTTCGGCGACGCGGTGGAGGACGCCAGCACCTACGCCTGGGCCGTCGAGGTCCTGGCCCGCCCGCCCGAAGGATACACGCCCGGGTTCTTGCTGGAACGCGCCCTGGCCGCCAGGGCCAGGACCCGCCGCGCCCTGGCGGCGTTGGACAACGCCCCGGCCGAATACCGGCCTCACCGGCAGAAGCTTGCCGCCATGTGGAAACGGGCGGAAAAGGCCCTTTCCTCCCTGGCGGCGGACCCGGCCTCCCCGGCCCACCAGGGGGCCGCGGACCTTGCCCGGCGGGTGGAGCAGGCTGGCGGCGGGCTCGCCCTGGCCGAGCGCGCGGCCCAGGACGCCCGGCTCATGGACGACGCCCCTTGGGCGACAAAGGAACTCTACGAAGTCTCCAGCGACTTCCTGCTCCGGTTCCACCGCCTGGCCCTGGCCGCCGGGGAGCTTGCAGTCCCACCGGCCGACAAGCTTTCCGCAGGCGGGTTTCTCGAGGCCATGGAGGACCTGGACCGGTCCTTTTCCAAAAAGTTCGGGATCATGCACGCGGCCGCCCCGGTTTTGGAGGCGCTCCGCGGCCGGGAACACGGCATGGACGCCTGGTGGCTTTCCACAAGCCCCCGGGCCGAGGACCTTCCCGTGCCCGGGGAAGCCCGGGAACACCACCAGGCCCTGGAAAAGGCCTTCCGCGTCCAGGTGCTGGCCTCCTCCCCCGGGTGCCCGCAGCGCAACCGCACCCTTTTGTACGTGGCCGGGGACCTGGAACTTTCCCAAATGCGCGAGGCCCGGGAGCACCTGGCCCATTGCGCCTTTTGCCGGGAACTGGCCGAAGACGCCCGGCTGGCCGTGGACGCGGGCGCGGACCATCCCCCCGCGCCGCCGGAGTGGCTTTGGTCCGCGGCCCAGGGAGCACCGGCGGGAGAGGGGAAAAGGGGAAAAGGCCCCAAGACCCCGTGGTCCGGGGCCAGGTGGGCCGTTGCCTCGGCCGCCGCCATGGTCCTGCTGGCCGTGGGGCTGGTGCTGTTTTTAACCGCCTGGCCGTCCGGCAACGAGACCACCACCCCGGGCGAAGGCCCGCTCCCCTCGGCCGCCACGGCGCCGAACAACTCCGGCCCGGGGTTCCGCCCACCGCCGGTGCTGGCCGCCCCTTCCTCGGCCTCCCTGGGGGTCCGCTCCCCGGGCGGCCAGGGGGTCCGCTCCCTTTTGCCGGGGGATTCGCTTTCCTCCGGCGACCCCTTTGGCGTGGTCTTCGAGGTTTCCTCGGACGCCTGGGTCTACGTGGCCTTCTGGTCTTCCTCGGGTGAGGCCCAGGCCCTGTTCTCCGGGCTGGTTTCCGGCGGCAAGGAGTACGCGCTGCCTCCGTCCGGGTGGTTTCACCTGGACGAGCACCCGGGGGTGGAAACCCTGGTGCTGGTGGCCTCGGGCGTGAAAATCCCGGATTTCCCCGAGCGGATGAAACGCGCCGGAAACCCGGAGGCTCTTGGCGCGCTCTTTCCCTCGGCCCTGGTGCGCTTCTTTTCCTTCGGCCACCGTTAGCGCAGCCTTTGGCCTTGAAAAGCCGCGGGGTTTAGGGCACAAACCTCTCCAGGAACCAGCCCGTTAACCCGGATTATTCACGAGT
>JAFDHW010000490.1 GCA_019308705.1 Deltaproteobacteria bacterium | reverse complement strand
CTGGATGCCGGCGATGCCGCCTCCCACCACCATTACCGCACCGATGGGTTTTTCCATGGCGAAAACCCCCTTTGTCAGGCGCTGTTTTTCCGCCGGAGCCCCGGCGGGGTCGCCGTGTTTTTGCGAAGGGCGCAATGGGTCGCGCCGAACCTATGGAAGAGGGACGGAAACGGGGTTTCCGCGCCCCGTGTCTTCGTGAGGACCGGGTCCGCGCCCGGAAAACAAGGTCGAACGGCGTGCGGCTTCTTTCCGGCGGCCAAGCCCGGCGGGCGGGCCGCCAGGCTGGATTTGTCCCCTCTCCGCGGCCGCGCCGGCCCGTCTCCGGCCTAGCGCAGCTTGGCGGCGTTCAGGTATTCCGGCAGGCGGTCTTCCCCGCCCATGGTGATGATGTGGATGCCCTGGCACAGGTCCTTGAGCCCGGTCACCGTGTCGGCAAAGAGTTCCACCGAGGCCCTTTTCTTGTCCGTTGCCCGGGCCAGCTTGTTGATGATCCAGTCCGGCACCATGCCGGATTTCAGGTGCCGGTTCAAAAACTGGGCCATGCCCGCGGTGTGCAGGATCATGACCTCGGCGATGACCGGCACACCGAAGGTTTCGACCCGCTTCATGTACTTCTCGAAGCTGTCCACGTCGAACACCGGGGTGGTGAGGAAATAGCCCGTGCCCATGCCGGTCATCTGCTCCATTTCCTTCAGCTCCAAATCCGGCACGTTCTTGCCCCAGGAGGACTCCACCCCCGCCCCCAGAAAGAAGCGGGCCGGTTCCGGCAGGGGGTTGTCCTCCAGACCCCGGCCCTCGGCCATATGGGCCAGCACCGACTGGAGCTTTCCCTGGTCCACGTGGAAGAACATGATCTCCTGGAGGCTGTCGCCGGTGATGCGGTAGTCCTCGGTGAACACCAGGAGGTTGTCCACCCCCGCGGCGTGGGCCTCCAGCAAGTCCTTCTGCAACTGGATGCGGTTCTTGTTCCTGGTGGTGGTCTGGTAGATGGCCTCGAAGCGGTTTTGGGTGAGCGCCTCGCAGGTCTTGATGGAGTCCCCCACCAGCCCGTCCAGTTCGGTGTCGGAAACGGACACGCCGTCCACCCGCCCGCGCACCTTGCGCATGGCCTCCACCACGCTCCCCGCGTCGTCGTCCAAAGGAGCCTGGACCTCGGAGGTCACGATGAACTTTTTCTTTTCCAGGGCTTGCCTAAGCTTCATGGTCCCTCCTGTGTGGCTGTCCCCCGGGTTGTTCGAGGGCTACTGGAGCAGCCTGGCGACCTCCTCCTTGAGCTGGGGCAGGGGCAGAGGCTTGGAGAAACAGGCGTCCGCTCCGCGCTCCTTCATCTGGCGGAACTTCTCCTCGTCCAGGTAGGCGGAAAGCACGATGATCTTGGTGTCCTTGGTTTCGTCGTTGCCCTTGATCTTGGCGCACACCTCGTAACCCTTGATGTCGGGCATCATGATGTCCAGGATGATGAGGTGGGGCTTGAAATGGTTCACCTGCAGGCCCGCCTCGAACCCGTCGGCCGCGGAGATGACCTCGTAGCCGTGATCGTCCTCCTCCAGGGCCTGGACGATGGTCTCCACGATGATGGGGTCGTCGTCCACCACCAGGATTTTCTTCCTGCCCGCCGCTTCCTCGGGGTTGTCCGGCACGGGGATGCCCTGGGTCTTCATGAAGGCCTCCAGGTCGCTTCTCTTGATCCGGCGGTGGCCGCCCACGGTCTTGTAAGCGGGAATGTGGCCCGCCTCGATCCAGTTGATGATGGTTTGCGGGGAGACGCTGCAGTATTTGCTGGCGGTGTGCACGGTGAGAATGTCTTCCATGGGCCACCTCCTTCCGATTTTTGATTATTTAAATATTATAGAATTTGGAGAATTGCAAGGAAAAATCCGTCCGGGGCCCAAAAAGTTTCCAACCGTCTAAAACTATTGGCTTAACGCAAGACCCAAGCCGGACCGGCATTTTGGCGAGAAGGCCATGGCGGTGGCAACGTATATGGTTTTTAGATTTATTAGAGAAATTATAGTTTTAAGCGCGTTTCTGCCTC
>JAFDHW010000489.1 GCA_019308705.1 Deltaproteobacteria bacterium | reverse complement strand
CGGGGCTCCGTGTAGCCCCCCACCACCGCCTCTTGGCGGGGGAGGCACTTGAACTTGATCCATTTCTTGGACCGGCCTGAAAGGTAGGGGGCCCGGGCGTCCTTGGCCATCACGCCCTTCCATCCCTTGGCGCAGGCTTCTTCGTGGAAATCCACCCCCCGTTCGTTCACGTGGGGGCAGTAGCAAAGGGGCCGCTCGAACCGGAAAAGGGAAAGCAACAGGCTTTTGCGCTGCCGCAGGGGAAGGCGCAACAAGGAATGTCCTTCCACGTAAAGCAGGTCAAAGGCGTGGAAGGCGACCCCTCCCTCCCCGGCCGCGGGAACCGCCTGGCCGTCCATGATGAAGTCGTGCGGCTCCTGCGCGGCCAGGGCACGGCGGATTTCCCCGTACCGGGAGGTGCGGTCCCCCCCCCCGGAGGAGAACAGCCAGGCCCTGTTCCCGGACTTGAAGGCAAGGCACCGCTCTCCCTCCAGGAGCCGCTCGTAGATCCATTCCTTGTCGGAAAAACGCCGGTGCGTGGCCGTGGCCTTCATGGGGGGAATCCATTCGGGAAGCGCACCCGGCCTCAGCCTGGCAGCCATCTCGGGGGACAGGAGGTCGTTAAGCAAGGGCATCCTTATCCCTCCCTCCCAAGGACCAGGCCTTCAAAATCCGCGTGTCCAAGGCTATGGCCCACGGACGCTTTAAGGGGGAAGATCGGTGCGCCCAGGTTTTGAGGGCCCTTCGACGAGGCTCCCGGTTCTTTTCGCATGCGGACAGGCAATCATTGTTACCCGTCATTCGTCCTCCCTGGAGACGCGCAAGGGGCTTTAGGCAAGTTTAAAAGACTGCGGGGCCGGGGAAAAATGGGGTCAATGCCCCATATATGCCAATGAATATCGCTATTTGGACGGGATTCCGCGAAGAAAACACGCGGTCACCGGCGGCCGGGCCGCAGGAAAGCCGCCGCGGCGGCGGGAAAGGCCGGGCCAAAAGCGCGCTTCGTCTAAGGCTCCTTTTGCCTGGCGGGCCGTGGCCGCTCGCGGGGAAAAGCGGCGCCCGCGGGAGGGCGGTCAAGTGGGCCGGCCTTGCTTTTGCCGCTGCATCCTGGCATCTTGCCCCCATGGACTTCCTTTGTTCTCCCTTGGTGGAAAACCCGCCCGATGAACTTGTGCTTCTCGGTTTCGGCTATTTGTCTCCCTACCGGGTGGCGGGCATGGCCGAACCTGGGAGGGAGGGAATCCAGGCCACCCTGGCCTTGTTGGCCCGCCGGGGAATCGGCGCCGTCCTGACCCTCACCGAGGATGACCTTCTGGCCCGCTTTTACCTTTCCGCGGGCTTCGCCCACGCCCACGTTCCCGTGGATGACGGCGGCGCGCCCTCCTTCGCGGAGATGGACCGGGCCATGGACTTCATCCAGACCAACCTGGCCCGGGGCCGCGGGGTGGCGGTGCACTGCCTGGAGGGCCGGGGCCGCACCGGGCTGGTCCTGGGGGCCTTTCTGGCAAGGGAGGAGGGCCTGGGCTGGCCGCGGGTCTTCCAACGCCTCAAGGAGGCCCGGCCGTCCACGGTGCTCAACGACGCCCAGAGGCGGTTTCTGGCCGCCTACCTGGATTCCATGCCCACGGCTGAAAGACCGCGATACTTCCCTTGAGCCGGCTCATGTCCAATCCGGGCAGAAAGAAACGTTTGGCCTTCGCCCTGGCGGCGTCCGCCGGAGCCCTGCTGATGGGGCTGCTGGTGTGCGAGGCGGTGCTCGCGGTGCTGCTGGCGGACCGGGAACATGCCCTCCGCCTGGACGAAGAGATCAACGCCGGCAACTGGGCGGTTTCCCAAAAACACCCCTTCGGGTTCAACGAACCGCCAAGGTCCGTTCAAAAGCCGCCGGGCGTGGCCTGGCGGGTGGCCGTGGTGGGGGACTCCTTTGTATGGGGGGACGGCGTGCCCTCCGGCGAGAGCTGGAGCAGGAAACTGGAGAGGGAGGTGGCCCGCCTGGCCCCCCACGTGGAGGTCATGAGCTCGGGCCGCAGCGGATGGTCCACCAGCGACCAGCTGG
>JAFDHW010000488.1 GCA_019308705.1 Deltaproteobacteria bacterium | reverse complement strand
ACACGTCCGCCTTGCCTTGCTCCTGCTCTTCAGGCCACACCTCTTTCAGGAACTGCAACCACCGATCAATCTTATCGTAGTATTTCATTCCGTACCGGCACGGAACCTGGGATCTGGAGTAATACTCCGGGCCGTGGGGCAGGACCTCGCCCGTTTCCACGTCCACCATCCCATCCAGGCAATTGATGTATCGCTCATGCGTCGGCCAGTCCGTGCCCTCTTTGGCCACGGTGTGCTTGAGAATCTCCAGGGATCCGTTGATGATATTCGGCCGGGCCTCCTCGCCCAGGACATGCACAATGGCCTGGCCCAGGGTCTCAGGGTCACACGTCTTCCAAAGCCCCCGGCGGTACACCCAAAATTCGCCTTCCGAAAAAAGGACGTGCCCGTCGTGGATCGCCTGCAGGTAGTAGACCATGCGGAGGGGGATAAACATCATCCTGCCGCTTCGCTTCTCGTAAAAGATGGTCGGATCAACCTCTTCGGGGGGCGGGGGCACCTGGGGGAACAGGGTCTTCCAATCCACCACGCCGGTGTTGGTGATGAAGGCCGCGGGTAGCTCCTTGCCCAGGGCTTTGGAGGACCTGGGGGCCTTCTTTTTTTCCGGATCATATCCCCGGCAAAACTCGGCCAGGTTGGCGTCGCCCGAGATCTTTTGCCGGGCCTCGGACCATGTATGGCTGCACGATGAATGAAAGCATTGGTAAGTAATGAGACCGCTTGCATCTTGAACGATTGCGGCCTCATTTCTGCGGTGGGATGGATCGAACAGGCATTCCCTGAGGCGATAGAGCGCCTTTTTGCCGTCCTTCTTGAGGCTGTATTCGATACCGAAATGCCCCAGGTATTTTTCGAGGTCCAAAGGCCCCAGGTCGGAGTCCTGAGAGCGGCGAGAATCGCTTTTTTTGGGGCGTGGCTTAGGTGGGGTTGCGTCTTCTTCCTTGGGCGCCAGTGCGGCCAGTTTTTGTATGATTTTCCATGGTGTCGGCTTGATGTCCGCGAGCGTTTTTGTCGGCATGAGTTTCACCCGTCATCTCTTCGGCAAAGGCGAACAGTTCCTCGCCCAGGGCCCTGCGCAGCGTCTCTCTTTGCTGTGCGGCCCAATACTCCCACGGCTTCCTCTCGGCATGATCCGTATCCTCGTCGAGCCCTTTCGTTCCAGGTGGATGATATGGCATCTGATATGTCGTCCTTTCCCGGGGTGTTCCCCCTCTATCCGGGCTCCGAACACCCCCTTTGCAGGAGCCCGGGGGGGTCTTTCTCCTTGGATGCGCCTGGCAATCCTCCCTTGAAGTCCGGTTATCGGGGGTTGGTGGGGTTGTCTGGTTGACCATCCGACGCGGTATCACCTGAATCCAACCACCGGGGCTCCACGTAGGAACGCCGGTGGGGGCGCTCGGGGGTATGATCGCCCTTGCGGGCGGTCGTGCCATACAAGCGCCACAGCCTCGATGGGTTGAAGCAGGCTGTGTCGATTTCGACCTTGTCAGTGGAAAACTTGGCCGCCAAAGCCTCCAGGATCCCCTTGACGGCCTTGACCGTCTCATCCTGGGAGGGTTCCTCACGGTTTTTCAAGGGGCGGTCCTCCATGCAAAAAACCAGGTGGGCGCCGTTCCCAGAAACCGCGGGCACGATGTGTTCAACGCCCTGCTCCCGGAGCCACTTGTACACCTGGTTCCTCACCTTGACGCATTCCTTGACCTCGTCGTCCGTGGAGGAGATCTGGAGCGCGTGCGAATGACGGCAGTCAAAGTCCACCGGCACCCATCGGATCAGATCGATCCACTTGTCCTGTGTCATGACGTCCTTGTCGCCCCACGCCTTGAGCTTGTTGTGAGCCCGGGCCAGGAGATCGGGGAGGCATGGGTTGACCACGAAATAGACACCACGAGCGCCGGCCTGGTCCAGGGTCAGGGCGGCTCGACCGAAGTCATCCGCATTGTCGAAGTAGCCATACACCACACCGCGGGCCCACCCGCTCCAGGCCTTGTTTCGGCCCGAAAGCCCGAAGGCCCGGATCTCGGCGACCTCGCCGGGA
>JAFDHW010000043.1 GCA_019308705.1 Deltaproteobacteria bacterium | reverse complement strand
ATCCGTTGGAGCTGTTTTTTGGGTCTTGCGCCAAAGACGGTCTGATTATTGGAGGAATTCTGCCATTCGGGCAAAATTCCTCACCCTTCGGGCTCGCCCGATTTCCGCGCTGGCTGCGTTATCGGGGCTCGGCGTACCAAAGTACGCCTTCACCCCTCTAGCCTTGCCAGCACGGAAATCAGGCTTCGTGAATAATCCGGGCTAATCGCGTAGAAGCCATCCCAAAAGCAGGAATGGTGGTTCAAGGCAAGACACAGGCCGACGAAAAAGCGTAGCATACAGCTCGTATGTGAGGCATGTTGAAGAGGTCTGCAACACCGTCATGGGCCGCCAGGCGGTTTTTGGATGGCTTCTGGGCGGAAAAACGCTTTGGATCAGTCTTTGAAAATGTCGTCCAGTATGGACTCCACTTCCTCCTTGAACCTGTCCTGGGCCAGCTCATTGGCCTTTTCCCCGGTCTTTGCCCCGGAGTCCGTGCCCTTCTTCATCCGGCGCCCCATGTCCGGCGGGGCATCCTTTGGCAACCCGGCCTCCCGCATCCGCTCCACCTTCGGGACAGGGTCCTTGGAAACCTTTTGCTTTTGCGCGGGCTTGGCGGGCCCGGGCAAAGGAACTTCCTCGGGCTCGATCTCAAGGTCCACGATTTCCGGTTCAGCTTGCTCGGGCGGGGGGGCGGGCTCTTCCGTCTCCTGGGGCTCGATCTCGATTTCCGTGGTCTCCGGCTCGGCCCGTGGGTCGGGCTGCCAGGAAGGCACAGGCTCCACCTCCATGTCCGGCGGCTCGATTTCCGGAATTTCCGGCTCTTCCCGGGTCTCCTCTTTCCGGGACGGGGCTGCGGGCTCGGCCTCTCCCGGCGATTCCATCTCGATCTCGGAGACCTCGATCTCCTTGAAGGGTTCCGGTTCTGCCTGCTCGGGCGCGGGCGCCTCCCGGGGCTGCTCCACTCCTTTCGGTTCCTTGGTGACGATTTCCCGCTCCATAAGGATGGGGTCGTCATCACGGACTTCTTCCACGGCCCCGCCTGTCTGGATCGCCAGTTCGGACGCCCCCGGCGCGGCTTGGAGGTGTTCCGCGGCCGCGGCCGGCTCCGGGCGGGAATCTGCAATGGGCTCCCTGGAACCTTTCGGGGCCTTTTGGGCGGATTTTCTCCTCAAGGCCGGAAAGGCCGCCAGGACCACCAGAATCAGGGCTCCGGCCCCTGCTATGATCCACAAGAACATGGACAACGCTCCTTACCCGTGCAAAAAGATGGGCGGCGGGGACGAAGAGGCAATGGTGGGCAAGAACGCAATCTTATATTTTATACTAAATCCGTCCATGCTTGCCAAGCGAAATACCAGGGTATTGCCTGGCATTCACAAGCACCGCCTCCGGGCGCCGGCACGGCGCAAATCCACGGACGCGAACACACCGGGGAGTTTCCATCATGCGCATCCTGTTCGTCTACATGGTGACGGAAAACGTGAACATGCCCGTGCTGGCCCTGGGCCTGGGGTGCGTGGCCGCCGCGGCCGAGACCGACGGCCACGTGGTGAAGGTGATCAACGTCACCCCCAGGGACCAGGAGCTTCTCAAACGCACGGCAAGGGAGTTCCAGCCGGACCTGGCGGCCCTTTCCATGCGCAACCTGGACGACCAGGTGCGGGAGAACCCCGCCTTTCTGGCGGCCCCGGTAAAGGACGCCGTCGCCTGGTTGAGGGAATCCTCCAACGCGCCCGTGGTGCTGGGCGGCGCGGGATTCACCCTGGCGCCCGAGGCGGCCATGGCCTACACGGGCGCGGATTGGGGCGTGGCCGGGGCCGGGGAATCCACCTTCTGCGCCCTGGCCCGGGCCCTGGCCGCGGGCAAAGAACCCGGCCCTCTTCCCGGCCTCTACGGTCCCCAAGGCATCCTGGGCACGCCGCCGGACCGCCGGTCCGCGCCCGGGGAGTTTCCCCTGCCCGAACCGGAGCGCCACCTGCCGGTCCTGGCTCCGGAAGCAGGGGGCGTGCTGTGGGTGCCGGTCCAGTCCCGCCGCGGCTGCCCCATGCGCTGCTCCTACTGCTCCACCGGGGCCATCGAGGGCACGGCCCTGCGCAAAAGCCCGCCGGAGCGCGCCATTGAGATGATGCGCAAATTCACACAGGCCGGGTTTTTCCACTTCTTCTTCGTGGACAACACCTTCAACCTGCCCCCCTCCTACGCCCACGTCCTGTGCAGCGCGCTCATCGAGGCGGACCTCGGCGCCTCGTGGCGGGCCATCATCTACCCCAAGGGGCCGGACGCCGCCCTGGCCCAAGCGATGGCCCGCGCCGGATGCGTGGGGGTGAGCCTGGGGTTCGAATCCGGATCCCCCAAAATACTGGCCGCCTACAACAAGAAGTTTTCCATCAAGGACATCGAGGCTTCCGCCCGGGCTCTGGGAGACGCGGGCATCGGCCGCATGGGATTTCTGCTCCTTGGCGGCCCCGGCGAAACCCGGGAAACCGTGGTTGAAAGCCTGGAATTCGCGGACCGGCTGGACCTGGAAGCCATGAAGATCACCTGCGGAATCCGCATCTACCCCCACACCAAGCTGGCGGGCATCGCCCGCTTGGAGGGCGTGGTGGCTCCAGACGACGACCTGTTCTTTCCCCGGTTTTATCTGGCCCCTGGCCTCAATGGCTGGATCCAGGAAAAGGTGGCCGAATACGCGGCCACCCGTCCCCATTGGCAGGTATAACCCACAGCATTTCAGGGGTTTTGCCGTGTAAAACAATTGTAAAAAAGTCCACCTTCCCTTTCGCGGCCCGAATTTTCTGCTTACCTTTCCCAAAAACAAGGCAGCAACCGGCCCGGAGCATGGTCCAAGGGCTGACCGCCCGGGAAAATATCCGAAACCGCCACGGCCTGAAAGGGAGACGCAACATGCCAAAGCTTGAAAACGCACTCCTTGTGTACCCGCAAATTCCCAAAGACACCTATTGGAGCTATTCCTACTCGCTGAAGCTCATCCAGAAGAAAAGCGCCATGCCGCCCTTGGGCCTGGCCACCCTGGCCGCGCTCTTTCCCGCGGACGTGAACGTGCGCATCATAGATTTGAACATCGAGCCCCTGGAGGACAAGGACCTCGACTGGGCGGACGCGGTGTTTCTTTCCGCCATGATCGTGCAGAAGGACTCGGCCATGGAAGTGCTGGCCCGGTGCAAGGACCGTGGGGTGCCGGTCGTGGCGGGCGGGCCGTACCCCACCGCCACGCCCGAGGACATGGCGGACGCGGATTACCTGATCCAGGGAGAGGCCGAGGAGGTCTTCACGGACTTCATCGAGGCCTTTCGCAGGGACGAGGCCCCGGCCCGGCTGGCGGCGCCCAAAAAACCGCCCATGTCCGCGAGCCCCATTCCCCGCTTCGACCTGCTGAACCGCCGAGCCTACGCGTCCATGTCCGTGCAGTACTCCCGGGGCTGCCCCTTCAAGTGCGACTTCTGCAACGTGTGGAAGCTCTACGGCAACCGGCCCCGGCTGAAATCCGCCTCCCAGGTCCTGGCCGAGATGGACTATTTGTACGAACTGGGATGGCGCGATTCCGTGTTCATCGTGGACGACAACTTCATCGGCAACAAGGGCAAGGTGAAAAAGGAGCTTCTGCCCGCGCTCATCGCCTGGCAGAAGGAGCACGGGTATCCCTTCACCTTTTTCACCGAGGCGTCCATCAACCTGGCCGAGGACGACAGGCTTTTGACGGACATGAAGGAAGCCGGGTTCACCCAGGTGTTCATCGGCATCGAGACGCCCTCGGCCGAGTCCCTGGCCGAGGTGGGCAAGAAACAGAACCCGAAGTCCGACATGGTAAAGGCGGTGAAGAAGATCCAGGAGCACGGTCTGGAGGTCATGGCCGGATTCATCCTGGGGTTTGACAGCGACCCCGAGGACGCGGCCGAACGCCAGATCCAGTTCATCCAGAAAACCGCCATCCCCCGGGCCATGGTGGGGCTGTTGATCGCCCTGCCCGGCACGGAGCTCTACAACCGCCTGGAAGCCGAGGGCCGCATCCTGGGCAAGGCGGACGGCAACAACACCCACTGCACCGCGTCGAACTTCCTCACCCGCCAGCCCAGGGAGCGCCTGGCCGAGGGCTACCGCCGCGTGCTGGCCACCATCTACGACTACAACCTGAAGAACTACTTCGAGCGCTGCAGCAGGCTCATCGACTCCTCCGCCAAGAAGGCCTTCACCAAAAAAAATGGCGTCTCGCGGGAGGAATTCCGCACCTTCTTGCGGTCGCTGACCAGGCAGCTTTTCACGCCCTACGGGTTCCAGTACTTCCGTTTTCTGGCGCGCACCCTGGTGAAGCACCCCAAGTCCTTTGCCGAGGCCGTGAAGTTCGGCGTGGTGGGCCATCACTACTACATGATCACCCGAAAGACCCTGGCCGCCCCAGCCATGTAGCCGCCCAAACCCGCAACGCCCCATACCCGTGCGGGCATGGGGCGTTGCGGGTTTCTGAATACTCCCCAAACCCCATTTTTCTTTCCAACCTTCCCTGTAGTCTGGACAAGTCCCCGGCATGCGCCATCCTCCCAAAGGAAGGGCATTCCATGTTCGCCGGTTTGATGGGCCTGCTGGCCTACTTCGTCGTCCTTGTGGCCCCCCTGGTCCTGGTCCTGGTCTTTCGCACGGAAACCCACCGCAACCTCGTCTTCGAATTGGGCAAGGCGTTCGCCCTGTCGGGCATCGGAATCATCGCGCTGCAGCCCTGGCTGGCCTCCAGGTACCGGTTCATCGAGCGGCCCTACGGCCTGGACATGGTGCTGAGGTTCCACAAGTACATGGCCGTCCTGGCCCTGGGGCTTCTGGTCGCGCACCCCGTGCTTTTGGCCGTCGGAGAGGCGGGGTGGGCCTTGTTCTTCTCCCTGGACCAGGCCTGGTACATCTACGCGGGCAAGCTGGCCCTGACCGTCTTTCTGGTCAACGGCATTCTGTCCCTGTACCAGGAGCGGCTGGGCATCAAGTTCGAAAAATGGCGCAACTGGCACAACGTCCTGGCACCCGCCACCCTGGTCCTGGCCTTCCTCCACTCCGGGTTTGCGGCCGACGACGTGCGCTATGTGCCCGCCATGGTGGCCTGGTGGTTCCTGCTGCCGGTCGCCGGAGCCCTGGTGTTTTTCCACCACCGCATCCTGGTGCCGCGGGCCAAGGCCAAGGCGCCCTACATCGTTTCCGAGGTGAAGGAGATCGCGCCCAAGGTGTGGAACGTAACGATGGAGCCGCCGGAGGGCCGGGCCGTGGGAGATTACCTTCCCGGCCAGTTCCACTTCCTCACCTTTTTCCGGGGCGAGGGGCTGCCCGTGGAGGAGCACCACTGGACCATCTCGTCATCCCCCACCCAAAAGGGGTTCGTGGCTTCCACCATCAAAGAGCTGGGGGATTTCACCTCCACCATGGGAAAGACCAGGCCAGGGGACAAGGTGGCCGTGGAAGGACCCTTTGGCCGGTTCTCCTACGCCCTGCACCCCCGGGAGAAGAACCTGGCGTTCATCGCGGGCGGCATCGGCGTAACCCCCCTGATGAGCATGCTGCGCCACATGGCAGACACCCGGTCCGACACCCGGGTCACCTTCCTCTACGCCAACTCGGACCAGGAGAACATCGCCTTTGCCGACGAGCTGGATGCCATGCACAAGGCGGAATATCCCCGGCTTTCCCTTGTCCACGTGCTCTCCGACCCCAAGCAAGGCTGGGAAGGGGAGACCGGGTTCATCGACAAGGAGAAGATCCGGAAGTATTGCAAGGACCAGCTCGGGGACGGCGTGTTCTACCTGTGCGGGCCGCCCGGGCTCGTTTCCGCCGCCGTCCGCAGCCTGAAAGCCCTGGGCGTTGAAGACGACCGCATCCGGCTGGAGATTTTCACGTTTTTGAGCTAACCTTGCGGGACGGGCGGCCATGGGCCGCGTACAGGAAGGAAAAACCCATGCGCGTCACCAAGATGAAAAAGGCTTCCCGGGCCATGGCCGTGGCGGTGTTTGCCGCGGCGGTGCTTTTCGCCGTCATCCGGGTGGCCGTGTAACCGCAAATCCCATCCATGAAGGCAAGATCCGACATGCGGTACGCCAAGCGTTTTGTATTCACCCTTGCCCTGTTCTTTCTCGTCCTTGCCCTGGCCTGCGCCCGGGCGCCCATCACGGGCCGCAGCCAGCTCATGCTGGTGCCCCAGTCCCAGCTTCTGGCCATGAGCGACGACCAGTTCGAAACGTTCTTAAGCGAGCACGAGGTGGTCAAGGGCACGGACAACGCCCGCATGGTGGAGGAGGTGGGCCGGGACATCGCACGGGCCGTGGAGGAATATTTCCGCCAGAACGGCATGTTCGACGAGCTGGACTCCTACAAGTGGGAGTTCGCCCTCGTGGCCGAGGACCAGATAAACGCGTTCGCCATGCCCGGCGGCAAGGTGGTGGTCTATGAGGGCATCATGCCCGTGGCAAAAACCGAGGCGGGCCTGGCCACGGTCATGGCCCACGAGGTGGCCCACGTGGTGGCCCGGCACGGGGCCGAGCGCATGAGCCATTTTCTGCTCACCCAGCTGGGTGGCCTGGCCCTGTCCGTAGCCCTTTCCGAGCAGCCGCAGCAGACCCAGGCCCTGTGGATGACCGCCTATGGCGTGGGCGCCCAGGTGGGCTACCTGTTGCCCTACTCCCGGCTCCAGGAGAAGGAGGCGGACAAGCTGGGACTCGTCTTCATGGCCATGGCCGGGTACGACCCCCACGCGGCCGTGGACCTGTGGCAGCGCATGGCCGCCCAGAAGGAAGACGGCGGCCCGCCGGTGTTTTTGAGCACCCACCCCACGGACCAGCAGCGCATCGAGTACATCTACGACTACATCCCCGAGGCCATGAAATACTACCACCCCAAGGAATGACCGGTGGAGTCCCGCACCCGCAGCCTGGGCGGCGAAACCTATTGCATTCCCTGCTGTTGCCAGCTGGATCAGAAACGGTAGGAAGGACTAGGAAGTTTTTCTGGGCCTACCGGAGAACAGGTGGGCCAGCTTGGCTCCCGCAGCGGTCCAGGAACCGGTGAGGTCCGCCAGGTTGGCCAGAAACCGGCCCCAGGTCCGTGCGTCGCGGCCCTGGCGCAACAGAATCCCCAGGTTGAACCCGGCCTGGCGGCTGGCGGCAAGGCTCTTTTTGGCCTGCCCAAGGCCCAGGTCCGGCTTTTGGGGCCTGGGAAGGACCGCCGGGGGGGCCGCGTCCCGCCCGCCCACGGGCGCCAGGCCCATGAGGGTGCCGTGTCCCACGCTCTCGGGCCGGCAAGTCCCACCAATGGGAAACACCTCCCACCCCATCCTGGCGGCCATGGAAAAGGCGTCCATGCCGCAGGACTCCATGGATGGGGAGGAAAGGTCCGGGTGACGGCACCCGGTCCCGGCGATCTCCCCGCACAGGGGCTGGAAGTGGCAAAGGGCGTCGCGGCAGTTTCCCGCGGCAAACCCCGCCCGGCTGGAAAGCCCCATCTCCCCGGCCTTCTTCTGCAGCCTTTTCACGATGGAGAACACCAGGAGGTAGTATGCGCCCAGGGCCAGGACGCATCCTTCCGGGTCCAGGTTGCCGGTGTTGATGTAACCCGCAAGACCCGTGGCCGCGATGACCCTAGCGGGCACCTCCACCTTGAAGAACACCGCGTAGCCGTGAGAGAGCACGGAGTCCCGCACCTCCTGCATGGTGAAGCCCAGGGGCGGGCAGTGGGCGCACGCGCCGGACATGTAGCACTTGGGCACCATGCACTTGAACCGCACGCGTGGGTCGAAAAGCACGTCTTTGGCGGGAATGACCACGGCGTCCGTGGCCCCGGCATCTAAAGCCAGGGCGCGCAGGGATTCCAGGGAGGCGGAGGGGATTTCCGGGGAGGTTCTCGCTTGCATGGCGCTCATCCCAGCAAAACCAGCCCGGCCAGGTGGGCCTGCCCCTGTCCCGGGACGTCCCATCCCCGTTTCCGGGCCAGCTCACGGGCGCGCACGCCCATGGAGGACAAAGTGGGCCGGGCCTTGTAGGGATGGATGCACGCCCTGCCCTTCACCATGGCCCAGCAACGCTTTTCTCCGGCGCAATAAAGGCTCCTGCAGTGCCCTTCGGCCAGGGCCAGGGACAGGTGCCAGCCGTGATAAAAGGCCGTGGATTCCAGGAAGCAGGCCAATTCCTGCAGGGCCAGGTACCGGTCCGCCAGCCCGGGATCGGTTATGGGGCCGTGGCCGGGGTCCGGCAAGGGGGGGGCGTCCAGGGCAAAGAACACGCCCAGCTCAAAAGCGTCCAAGGCGCGGGAAAAGGAATCCAGGGGATAGGCGGCCGGCCAGTGGGCGGACACGGGCTGTCCGGGCTCCGGGCGGAGCGGCTTGCCCAGGGGGATTTCCGTGGCCTGTATCACCTCCGCCCGGGCGGCGCCCCGGGAAAGGGCCAGACTCTTCTGCTCTCCGGCGAACCGGCGCAGGCGGCCCCTGTCCGGAGAGGGGCCCACGGCCCGGGCCAAGGGCGCGGGCCCGTTGGCCTGGAGGCGGTTCGTGACGTAGGGGTCTCGCCGGTCGACACGGGCCATGGGGGTCTTTCCTGGTCGGCAGGGAAAACAGGTGCGATGAGGATATGGCAATCCCCAGGTTTTTTCAAGCCCGGCGGGGTTGCCTCTTGACAAACCTCCGCCCCGGGCGCTTTGTTCAGGGATCGTGGGAAAAGCATCCCGCGAAATCCGGCCGCGCAACGGCTGCCCGGCCGGGGGTCCCGTTCCCCACCGTTTTGGCACATACCGATGCATGGCCTCCCGGCCTCGGGCCGGATTTTCCGGCGCGTGGTTTTCCACGCCCGGTAAAGGGGGCCGAAAGAAAAGAAGGGATAGGCGCAAGCCGCGAACACATGGCCGACTGGAGACTTTCCGTGGAGACGCGCTTCGAGCGCCTGGGTCACGCCGTATTCCGCCACAAGTTCCTGTTCGCCCTGTTTTCCCTGGCCGTGTTCGGCCTGTGCATCCTCCAGGCACCCAAGACCAAGGTGGACACCGCGCCCACGGCCATGCTCCACAAGGACAGTCCGGCCATGCGCACCTACGACGACTTCCGGGAGCGCTTCGGCCGCGACGAGGTCATGGTCATCACCGTGGGCCCGGCGGACATCTTTTCCGAGGCCTTTCTCGCAAAGCTCAAGGCTTTTCACGAGGACCTGGAGAACAGCGTCCCCCACCTGGACGAGGTGAAAAGCCTCTTGAACGCCCGGAACACCCGGGGCGAGGGGGACATGTTGGTGGTGGAGGACCTCCTGGAAGACTGGCCCGAGGTTCCCCGGGACATGAATGTTCTGAAGAAACGAGTCCTGGAAAACCCCCTGTACCAGAACCTGCTCATCAGCGAAGACGGCCGCACCACGGCCCTGGCCGTAAAGACTTCCGCCTATTCCTCCAAGGGCCGCTCCGCGGTGGACGACTTCATGGCCGGGTTCTCCGATGACACCGGGGACACCGGGCCCCGGCTGTTTCTGACGGACGAGGAGAACAGCGAGGCGGTCCTGGCCGTGCAGGAGGTGGCGGCCCGCCACGAAGACGAGAATTTTCCCATCCACATGGCGGGCACGCCCATTTCAACCCACGAGATGAAACAATACCTGATGGCGGACATGAAGAAGTTCTCCGCCCTGGGCATAGGCACGGTAGCCGCGGTGCTGTTCATGGTGTTCCGCACGGTCACCGGTCTGCTCTGGCCTCTGGCCACGGTGATCCTGGCCCTGGCCTCCACCCTGGGCCTCATGGCGGCCACGGGCACGCCGCTCACCATGCCCACCCAGATCCTTCCCTCCTTTATCATGGCCGTGGGAGTGGGAGACTCGGTGCACATCCTGGCCATCTTCTACTGCAGGCTCATCAAAGGCGACAGCCGGGAGGACGCCATGAGCTACGCCCTGGGCCATTCGGGCCTGGCCATCGTCCTCACCAGCCTCACCACCGCGGGCGGGCTGTTGTCCTTTGCCACCGCGGAGATCGCGCCCATCGGGCATCTGGGCGTCTTCGCCGCGGCCGGCGTCATGCTGGCGCTGTTTTACACCATCTTCTTCCTGCCCTCCATGGTGGCCATCTTCCCACCCAGGATTCCCCGGGGCCGACGAATCCGGTCCGGGGCCAAGGCCCTGGACCGGTTTTTGGGGTCCATCGGCGCGATGGCCGTCAGAAACCCGTGGAAGGTGCTTGGCGCGTCCGGGGTGCTTATCGCCGTCGCGTTCGCGGCCGCGCTTTCCCTGCATTTTTCCCACGATCCTTTGCGGTGGTGGAAGCCCGACGCGCCCATACGCCGGGACTCGGAATGGATCTCCGAGGCCATGAAGGGCACGGTGACCATGGAGGTGCTGGTGGACGCCAAGGAATCCGGGGCTTTTTACGATCCAACGCGGTTAAAGACCCTGGACCGGCTGGCCATGGAAGCGGAAGCCTATGAGCACGGGGACCTTTTTGTGGGCCAGACCTCCTCGTGTACGGACGTGTTGAAGGAGATCCACCAGGCGCTCAACGAGAACCAAAAGGACTACTACGCCATCCCGGATGACCGGCGGTTGTGCGCCCAGGAGTTTCTATTGTTCGAAAACGCCGGGGCCGACGACCTGGAAGACCTGGTGGAAGCGGACTTTTCCCTGGCCCGGCTCACCATCAAGCTGCCTTCCGTGGACGCACTGGAATACGACCGGCTTTCCCGGATCATGGAAAAAAAATTCGCCGAGGCTTTCGGCCCACCGGCCCAAACCACCTTCACCGGACTGGTCACGCTCCTTTCCCGAACCTTCACCGGCGTCATGCGCACCATGGCGGAAAGCTACGTCATCGCCTTCGTGGTCATCACCATCCTTATGATACTTTTGATCGGCAGCACCCGCATGGGCCTTTTCGCCATGATCCCCAACTTTACGCCCATCATCCTGTGCCTTG
>JAFDHW010000487.1 GCA_019308705.1 Deltaproteobacteria bacterium | reverse complement strand
TTCATAGGCCAGGCACACCGCGCCGGTTTTCAGCAGCGCGCGGGTAAGCGGTTCGGACGCGGCCAGGTGCAGGTAGGTGAACAGGACCTGGCCCTCCCGCAACAGGCCGTATTCCGAGGGCTGGGGCTCCTTGACGTGGAGCACCATGTCGCAGGTGTCGAACAATTCCTTTGCGGACCCGGCGATGGTCGCCCCGGCCTTTAGGTAGGCGCGGTTTTCAAACCCGGAGTTTTTGCCTGCGTCCGACTGCACCAGGACCTGGTGTCCGGCGCAGGCCAGGATCTCCGCGCCCGCCGGGGTCATGGCCACCCGGTTTTCCCCGGTCTTGATTTCCGCGAGCACGCCGATTTTCATCAGGCCCTTCCTTTCCAGAGCTGGTTTTCGTATGATGCCCCTCGACCCCGGGCGCGGCGGGCGAATCCCCTTTTGCTGGTAGAAAGTACCACGCCTCGGGCCATGGTCACAACAAAACACGTATCATCATAGATAACGATGCGTCCTTTTCCGGGCGCTGGGAAAGGAGAACACCGGAGCGCATGGTCGACCACGGCTGGCTGACCTTCAACCTGCTGCAGACCTTAAGCTTCATCGTTGCGCTGGTGCTTCTGGCCCACATCCTCCGGTCCCGCCGGTCGCCGCCGGCCACCATGGCCTGGGTGCTGGCCATCGTGCTGGTGCCGCACCTCGGGGTCCCCCTGTACCTCATTTTCGGCGGCCGCAAGATGCAGCACATGGCCGGCAAGAAGGCGCCCCTCATCAAGTCCGCCAACGCGGGGTTGAACGCAGGCCACCACGGCGCGCCGTTCATCTCCCACGCCCATGAAGGGGTGTTCGCCCCCACCCCGGACAACCGCACCGTGATCATGGCCGACGGCGAGCAGGCCTTTGCCGAGACCATGCACGTGATCCGGGATGCCAAGCACTTCCTGTACGTGGCCACCTTCATCTTGGGGCGGGACGAAACGGGCCGCGCCCTGGTGGAGGCCATGGCGGAAAAGGCGCGCCAGGGTCTGGCCGTGCGGCTTCTCTTGGACGCCCTGGGGTGCATGAACGTGCGTAAGAAGTTTTTGGCCTCCCTCACGGACGCGGGCGGCAAGGTGGCTTGGTTCATGCCCATGCTCCACATTCCCTTCCGGGGCCGGGCCAACCTGCGCAACCACCGCAAGATGGTGCTGGCCGACGGCCGGGTGGCCTTGGTGGGCGGCATGAACCTGGCGCAAAACTACATGGGCGCCCGCGGCCCCGTGGAACGGTGGCGGGACCTGGCCATATACCTGGAAGGCCCGGCCGTGGCCCACCTCCACGACATCTTCCGGAACGACTGGAAGTTCGCCGCGGACGAGGATATCGAGCCCATCGAGCACTCCCTGCCCGAGGGTCCCCAGACCAGGAAGGCAACCCTGCAGATCATCGCCTCGGGCCCGGACGTGCCCGGCGATCCCTTGCGGGACGCCATCCTTTCCTTTTTGTTCAAGGCCAACTCCCGGGTGTGGATCGTCACCCCCTATTTCGTGCCCGACGAGATGCTGGCCACGGCGCTTGCCATCGCGTCGCGCCGGGGGGTGGACGTGCGCATCATCGTGCCCCGGCGGTCCAACCATCCTTTGGCCGACGTGGCCCGGGCCGGGTACTTCACCCCCCTGCAGGAGGACGGGGTGCGGGTGTTTTTGTACCAGCCCGGCATGCTCCACGCCAAGGCCATGATTGTGGACGATTTCGTGGCTGTCACCGGCTCGGCCAACATGGACATGCGAAGCCTGCTTTTAAACTACGAGCTTGGCGTGTGCGTGTACTCCCGCCACGTGATCCGGGAGTTGGAGGGCTGGATGCGCTGGCTGCAGTTGGACTGCAAGGAGCGGGAGATCGTATACTCCATGCCCCGTGAGCTGGTGCAGGGCATGGGCCGCCTGCTGGCTCCCCTCCTTTAGGCTGTCCAGGGGAGCGAATCGCGGCGTTGCACCGCGGCCCGGGATGCTCGGCGTACAGATAGTACGCCTGCGCTCCCGGCCCTTGTGCGCCTTGCGCTTCATCTCCCCTGAACAGCCTG
>JAFDHW010000486.1 GCA_019308705.1 Deltaproteobacteria bacterium | reverse complement strand
GAGGAATTTTGCCCGAATGGCATTCCTCAAATAATCAGACTGTCTTTGGCGCAAGACCCAAAAAACAGCTCCAACGGATTGAAAATAAAGAAAAATTCGATCTCGGGCAAAATTCCTCATGAATAATCCGGGTTAAGGGCTTTTCGGCCCTAGTTGGGGTAGAAGCGCACCTGCAGAAGCTTCAGGCCGGAGTTGTCATAGTTCCACATGTATTCCACGAAATCGCCGATGTTGAACACCCACTCGGATTCGTAGTGCTCGCAGTCCAGGGTCATGAACTCGTCGTAGCACACGTCGCCGGTCCACAGGAAAAGTCCGGTGATGTCCTCGGCCTTGGACTTGCCCCTGTCCCGGACTAGGTTCTTTGACGTCAGGTCGAACTCGCCCAGGTAATACAGGTCCGTGCCGGCTTCATCCTCCACCAGCACGATCTCCGGGGTGATGGTCACCCCGGGCATGTCCGTGGGCTTGGCCAGGACGCGGGCGTACACCCTATAGCCGTTTTTCGTGGGGGGCAGGGCGATGACCGCGGGAGTGCCGTCAAAGACGGCGCACTTGTCCAGGACGGTGATGTCCTCCACCAGAACGGTCTGGTGGTCCAGGGACCAGCCGGACACCACGTGGATTTGCGTTCCCGCGCCGTCCTCCGGCACAAAGATGGAGTGCCCGGTGTCATTGTTCTCACAGGAGAAGTCCGTCTTGCCGTGGATGTTCAGGGTGAAATGGGGTCCGGAGGGGAACCCGTTGGAGTTGTCGATCACGTTGGAGGGCTTGCCCGCCAGGGCGGGGCTGCAAAGGAAAAGCAGACAGGCGGTAGCCGACACCATCAAGCACAGGGTCTTTTTCATGCCCGAATTTCTCCTCGTTATGCTTCGTCCCGCGTCCGGGAGCTTGAATGCAAAAAAAGCCGCCGCGGCTGAACCAAACACTAGGCCATGGCAAACTTTTGTCAAGAATATGAGAGTGTTACACAACTAAGCGTGGTGCGGGTGCGGGTGAGCTGGTAAGCCTGGAAGAGCGGATTTTTGCGAGGGGCTTTTACCGGATTCAACGGATTTTGAGGAAATTGTCGGCAGTTACATCCCGGATGGCCGCCCAGGCTTCCACAGGAGGAACGGTTTTGCCTGGGACTGGTCAGGAATTCCTGGACCGGGCGGCCCCATGCCAGGGGACTGCCGGTGTGCTTGCCCGGGGTGACAGAGAACTGGTGGTTTGCGCGAAGACGCCCGGCGGATTTTCCAGGGAAAGGTGTGGAATTTCACACCCCAAGGGCGGCAAGCGGATCAGTTCTCCCTGGCGCGGTGGACCAGCTCTTCTTCCCGTCGGAGCGCCCGGCGGCCCCGGCGCTCCAGGACCGTGACCAGGGCCACGATAATGCCCGCCTGGAGCAGGACCAAAAGGGCGTTTGTGGTGGAGGCGGTGCGGATGATCATGGCCGAGGCCCCCAGGCATACGGCCAAAACGTAGATGAACAGGACCGTCCGGCCTTTTCCACCCAGCACCGCGGCGATGCGGTGGTGCAGGTGGTCCGTGCCCACGTACTCGAGCCACTGGCGCACCGTCCGCACCTTGCCCGTCACCACCCGGTCCACGGAGATGTGCAACAGGTCGAAAATCAGGATGAAGAAGATGAGCAGGGGCGGGAGCAGGGAACGCATGGGGTTATCGGCCCATTCCCCCCACACGGCGAGCCCCGCCAGGACAAACCCGATGAAGTTGGAGCCCGCGTCGCCCAGAAAGATGCGGGCCCGCTTTTTCACCCGGAAGTTGTGCGGCAGAAAACCCAGGCACGCGCCCAGCATGGCCACGGCCACCCACCCCAGGTGCGGGTGCACGGTCTGGAAGGCCAAAACCCCCAAAAAAAACGCCAGAATGGCCCCCAGGCCCGCGGCCAGGCCGTCCATGCCGTCGAAGAAGTTCATGGCGTTGGTGATGCCCGCCATCCACACCAGGGTGATGAAGGCGTTGCCCGCGGCCCCGGGCAGGCCCCAGGCATGGGGCAACACCTTGAGCATGAGCCCGCAGGACAGCAACAACCCCACGGCCAGCA
>JAFDHW010000485.1 GCA_019308705.1 Deltaproteobacteria bacterium | reverse complement strand
CCTTCCTTGCTCTCGCGCGAATCGAACGCGTGAATAATCCGGGTTAACGGTTCACCACCATGGCCACGGCCTCCCCTCCCCCCAGGCACAGGGAAGCCAAGCCGGTTTTCGCGTCCCGGCGCCTCATCTCGTACAAAAGGGTCACCAGCACCCGGCAGCCCGACGCGCCGATGGGGTGACCCAGGGCCACGGACCCGCCGTTCACGTTCACCTTGTCCGGGGGAAGGCCAAGTTCCCTCATCACCGCCACCGTGGACCCGGAAAAGGCCTCGTTCACCTCGAACAGGCCCACGTCGTCCAGGGTTTTTCCCTCTTTTTTCAGCACCTTGGGGATGGCCCAGATGGGCGCCACCAGCACGTACTTCATGTCGATGCCATAGGAGGCCTGGGCCCCGATGGTGGCCAGGATGGTGCAACCCAGCTCCTCGGCCTTTTCCCGGGACATGACCACCACCGCGGCCGCGCCGTCGGAAATGATGGACGCGTTGCCCGCGGTCCCGGTGCCGTCCTTCTGAAACGCGGGTTTCATGGCAGCCAGCACCTCGTAAGGCGTCTCCCTGGGGCACTCGTCCGTGTCGAACAGGGTTTCGCCCTTTTTGCTCCGCATGGGCACGGGCACGATCTCCTCGGCAAACCGGCCGCTCCGCACGGATTCCACGGCACGGCGGAAAGACTCGGCCGCGTAGCGGTCCTGGTCCTCCCGGCTCACATTGTACTTTTGGGCGCACAGCTCGTTGGAAATGCCCATGTGAAAGTCGTTGACCACGTCCCACAGCCCGTCGTGGACCATGTGGTCCTGGATGGCCCCCGGCCCCATGCGGTAGCCGAACCGGGCCTTTTCCAGATAATAGGGAGCCATGGTCATGTTTTCCATGCCCCCGGCCACCACCACGTCCGCGTCGCCCGCATAGATGGCCTGGGCCGCAAGCATCACGGCCTTCAAGCCCGAGCCGCACACCTTGTTGACGGTGAAGCACTCGGCCTCCCAGGGCATTCCCGCCTTGACAGCGGCCTGCTTGGCCGGGTTCTGGCCATACCCGCAGGGCAGCACCTGGCCCATGATCACCTCGTTCACGGACTCCTTGGTGATTCCCGCCCGGGAAACGGCCTCCTGGATAACGAGCGCGCCCAGATCCGTGGCCCCGGTTTTGGCCAAGGACCCGTTGAACGCCCCCAGGGGCGTGCGGACACCACTGACGATCACGGCTTCTTTCATGGGATTACCTCGTTTCAAAAGAAAACAGGGTACAGGAAATCAGTCTTCCTGGGGCTGGCCTTGCTGCGCGGGACGCTTGCTGTACCAGGCCTTGAGCACCGCGTGGACCAGGGTTGCAAGGGGCACGGCAAAGAAAAGCCCCCAGATGCCCCACCACCCGCCGAAAATGAGCACCGCCACGATGATGGCCACGGGATGGAGGTTCACCACCTCGGAGAGCAGCAGGGGGGCCAGGAGGTTTCCGTCCAGAGCCTGGATGATGCCGTAGGCAACCATGGTGTAGATGAAAGACGAACTCCAGCCCCACTCCAGAAAGGCGATGACGGCCACGGGCAGGGCCATGAACGTGGCCCCCAGGTAAGGCACGATGACCGAAAGCCCCACGAAGAGCGCCAGAAGCAGGGAGAACGGCAGGCCCAGCCACACGAAGGTGAGGTAGGAAACCACGCACACGATGAGGATTTCCCACACCTTGCCGCGCACGTAGTTTCCCACCTGCATGTTCACTTCCTGCCACACGGACTGGGCCAAGGAGGTGTCGGCCGGCAGAAACCGCCGGGACCACCCCAGCATCTTGAACTTGTCCTTCAGGAAAAAGAACACCAGCAGGGGAACCAGCACCAGGTATATGGCCAGGGAAATCAGGCCCTTCACCGAGGCCAGAGAAAAGGAGAGCACGCGTTGGCCAATGGCTCGCAAGGCCGCATCCACCATGGTCAGCACCTGGTTGATCTGCCGCTCGGAAACGAACTCCGGGTACCGGTCCGGCAGGGCCGTGAGCCTTTTTTGGCCGGCGGCCACCATCTTGGGCAGCTCCTGGAGCAGTTCGCCGAT
>JAFDHW010000484.1 GCA_019308705.1 Deltaproteobacteria bacterium | reverse complement strand
CCGAAGCACGACCAAGGAGAAATCATGGAAAAAATTCTGGAAGTCCCCCTGGGGGATAACACCCTGTCCCTGTCCACGGGCAAGATGGCCAAGCAGGCCAACGGCTCGGTGGTGGCGCGGTACGGGGACACCATCGTCCTGGTCACGGCCGTGGCCTCCCACGACGAGCGCGACGTGGGCTTTCTGCCGCTCTCCGTGGAGTACCAGGAAAAGGTCTACGCCGCGGGCAGGATCCCCGGCAACTATTTCCGCCGCGAGATCGGCCGTCCCACGGAAAAGGAGACCCTGACGGCCCGGCTCATCGACCGTCCCATCCGCCCCCTGTTTCCCAAGGGGTGGAAGTTCGAGACCCAGGTCATCGCCACCGTGCTGTCCATGGACCAGGAAAACGACCCGGACATCCTGGCCATGAACGCGGCCTCGGCGGCCCTGTGCGTGTCGGACATCCCCTTTGCCGGCCCCATCGGCGCGGTGCGCGTGGGAAGGGTAGGCGGCAAACTGGTGATCAACCCCACCATCTCCCAGTTGGAAACCGCGGATTTGAACGTCATCGTGGCCGCCAGCGAGTACGGCGTGGTCATGGTGGAGGGCGGCGGGCACTTCGTCAGCGAAAAGGAAATGGTCGAAGCCATCTACTTCGGCCAGGAGGCCGTGGCCCCCATCATCAGCATGCAAAAGGATCTGGCGGCGCAAAAGGGCGCGGAAAAGCGCGTGTTCACGCCGCCGGAAAAGGACCCCGCCCTGGTGGCCCGGGTCCGCGAGCTGTGCAAAGACAGCCTGCGCACGGCCTTGGAGATCACCCCCAAGCTGCAGCGCGGCGAGCGCATCCGCGACATCAAGAAGGAAGCCGTGGCCGCCCTGGCCGACGAGTTTCCGGGAAAAGACGGCGAGATCAAGGACGCCGTGGAGGACCTCTTGAAGGAGGTCATGCGGTCCATGATCCTGGACGAGGGCCAGCGCATCGGCGGCCGGGCCTTTGACGAGGTGCGGAAGATTTCCGCCGAGGTGTCGGTTTTGCCCCGCACCCACGGGTCCGCCCTGTTCACTCGGGGCGAAACCCAGGCCCTGGGCGTCCTCACCCTGGGCTCCACCGGCGACGAGCAGCGCGTGGAGACACTTTCCGGCGACGAGTTCCGGCCCTTCATGCTCCACTACAATTTCCCGCCCTACTCCGTGCGGGAGGTCAAGCGCATCTCGGGACCCAGCCGCCGGGACATCGGCCACGGCGGGCTTTCCACCCGGGCCATCAAGGAAGTTCTGCCCTCCAAAGAGGAGTTCGACTACACCATTCGCATCGTGAGCGAGATCCTGGAGTCCAACGGCTCCTCCTCCATGGCCACGGTGTGCGCGGCCTCCCTGGCGCTCATGGACGGCGGCGTGCCCATCAAGGCGCCTGTGTCCGGCATCGCCATGGGCCTGGTTTCCGAGGGCGACAAGACCGTGGTGCTCTCGGACATCCTCGGCGACGAGGACCACATGGGCGACATGGACTTCAAGGTGGCCGGCACCAAGGACGGCATCACCTCCGTGCAGATGGACATCAAGATCCAAAGCCTTTCCCGCGACGTGCTGGAGAAGGCCCTGGAGCAGGCCCGGGCCGGGAGGCTGCACATCCTGGGCGAGATGCAGAAGGCGATTTCCGGGGTGCGGGAGAAAATCTCCATCTACGCGCCCAAGGTCTTCATCGTGAAGATCAACCCGGACAAGATCCGCGACATCATCGGCCCGGGAGGCAAGATGATCCGCCAGATCCAGACCGAGACGGACACCCGGGTGGACGTGGACGACTCCGGCACCGTGAAGATCGCCGCCGTGCGCCAGGAAGACGGCGAACGCGCGGTGAAGATGATCAAGGAGATCACCGCCGAGCCCGAAGTGGGCGAGGTCTACGAGGGCAAGGTCACCAAGACCACGGACTTCGGGGCCTTTGTGCAAATCCTTCCCGGCACCGAGGGCCTGTGCCACATCTCCCAGCTCGCCAACGAGCACGTGAAGAGGGTGGAGGACGTGGTCCGCGAAGGCGACGTCATCAAGGTGAAGGTTTTAGAGGTCACCAGG
>JAFDHW010000483.1 GCA_019308705.1 Deltaproteobacteria bacterium | reverse complement strand
CATTCCTCAAAGAAACAGCGTGCATTTTTCAAGGACCCTTCCATTGGCACTTAACCTGTTTAAATCCGTATAAATATTTTATTCGGTGAAATTTTTCATGAATAATTCGGGCTAAGGACTCCGGCCTCATGAAAGACCTGTTTGCCGAAGTTTTGGGTATTGACAGCGTTCTCGGCGGCCTGGTGGTTTCCAACGAGGGGAAGGTCCTGTTCTCGCAATTCAACCAGGCCCCGGAGGGCGACCCGGCGGCCTTGGACTGGCAGGATTTCGTCACCGCCCTGGACCAGTCGTTGGAGGCCGACTTGGTGTTTGAAAACCGTCGGCTGTTCGCCCGGAGGATGGCCACCGGCTACGTCATCATCGTGGCCGGACTCTACGCCCCCATTTCCAGCATCCGCCTCTGCGCCAGCGCCCTGGCGCCCGCGGTGGAGAAACAAACCCAAAAGGGCGGATTCCTCAAGCTGTTCCGCAGGAACTGAAAGGTCTTCAAGCCACCCGCTCCGCCTTGGCGGCGCGCGCCCGGTTCCAACTTCTCCTGCCCCTTGCACTTTGCGGCAGAATGCCCTATTAGTGCCGCTTGGAATCCACCCCCTTTTTTCAAAAGGGAGCCCCTCTTTTCCTTCTTTTTTCCAGGAGTTCGTCATGGGAGGGCTTTTCGGCTGCGTGACCCGTGGGGACTGCGTTCCCGAGGTGTTTTACGGAACGGACTATCACTCGCACCTGGGTACCCGGCGCGGCGGCATGGCCATGGTCGACGGACGCGATTTTTCCCGCTCCATCCACAACATCGAAAACCACCCGTTCCGCTCCAAGTTCGAATCCGAGTTGGACAACCTGGAGGGCGCGGCGGGCATCGGCGTCATCTCCGACACCGACCCTCAGCCGCTCATCATCACCAGCCACCTGGGCACCTTCGCCCTGGTCACCGTGGGCCGGATCAACAATCTCAACGAACTGGCGGGCCAGGCCTTCTCCCGCAGGCAGTTCTTCACCGAAAGCCGCTGCGACAGCACCAGCCCCACGGAGCTGGTGGCCATGCTCATCTGCCAGGAAGACTCCATCGCCGCGGGCATAAAGCGGGTGCAGCAGGAGATCAGGGGTTCGCTGACCCTGCTTTTGCTCACCCCCCAGGGCCTGTGGGCGGCCAGGGACCGGCTGGGCCGAACGCCGCTCGTCCTGGGCAAGCGGGAAGACGGGTACTGCGTGGCCTCGGAATCCTGCGCCATGCCCAACCTGGGATTCGAACTTGTCCACTACCTGGGCCCCGGCGAGACGCTCTTCATCACCCCGGACGGGTACGAGCAGAAGATCCCCCCGGGTGAGGGCATGCAGATCTGCGCCTTTCTGTGGATCTACTACGGGTACCCGGCCTCCTCCTACGAAGGCATCACCGTGGAGCAGGTGCGCTACCGGTGCGGCGCGGCCCTGGCCGCCCGGGAGACGGAAAGCCCGGACTTGGTGGCCGGCATCCCGGACTCCGGCGTGGGCCATGCCATCGGCTACGCCAACGCCAGAAACCTGCCCTACGGCCGGCCCTTCGTGAAGTACACCCCCACCTGGCCCCGGTCCTTCATGCCCCAGAACCAGAAGGTGCGCGACCTGGTGGCCCGCATGAAGCTCATCCCCGTGCCCGAGCTCATCGAAGGCAAGAAGCTCTTGTTCGTGGAGGACTCCATCGTCCGGGGCACGCAGCTTAAAGGCACCATCAGGAATATCTTCGAGCAGGGGGCGAAAGAAGTGCACATGCGGCCGGCCTGCCCGTGCCTGCTGTACCCGTGCATCTTTCACAACTTTTCCGTATCCCAGTCTTCCATGGACCTGGCGGGCAGGAAAGCCGCCGTGGCGCTGGACGGCAACCTGGACCGGCTCGCCGATTTCGTGGCCGACGGCTCGGACCGCCAGGCCGCCCTGTTCGACAAAATCCGGGAGCATCTCGGCCTGTCGTCCCTCTATTACCAGAACATGGACGACATGATCGCCGCCATCGGTCTGCCGGCGGAATCCGTCTGCACCTATTGCTGGAACGGAAAGAGCCGAGGATAACCGATAACCCGAATTATTC
>JAFDHW010000482.1 GCA_019308705.1 Deltaproteobacteria bacterium | reverse complement strand
CGGCCCGGCAGCAGATCATTACGGCCTGGTAAAAGGCCCGGGATTCCGGGTCGGACGTGTTCTTCAGGTACTCTTTTGCCCGTTCGTGCACCCCTTCCATGCCCTGGTCCATGAGGTTGGCTATGCCCAGCGTCAGGTGGCCCTGCACGTCGAACACGTTGTTGACCAGGTTGGGGTTGTTCAGGGTCACCTGGTCGCGCATGGACAAGATGGTGGCCGCGTCGCCCTGGAAAAACGGCGCGAGGCTCTTTTTCAGGTTCTTTGCCCCAAAGGCGCGCGCCAGTTTGGCGTAGGCCAGGGGGTTCATGCCGAGATTCCGCTGCAAAAGCCCCGCCGCCTTCCACGCCCGCTTCTTATAATCCCGCACCGTGCGGCCCCGCCAAAAGGGGAGGATTTCCTCAACGAACTCCCGCCGGTCGTCCGGGTCCATGGAAAAGGGCCGCTGTTTGCGGGTGAGCAGGGAGTCCAGGTAAGCGGTGAGCACCAGGTTGATCTCCCCGCGTTCCACGGGGATCACCGCGCCCAGGATCTTGGAGGACCGATTCCCGGCCAGGCGCTCCTCGGGCAGGATGTACAGCGTCATGTTGCCCAGGGTTTCGGAAAGGGCGTGGGCCGCCACCAGCGCCGGGTGCTCTCCCTGCATGCGAGCGTAGACCCGGGTGTAGTACCGGGCGCGCTCGATGCAGATTGCGTAGGGGGCGGAAAGGACCCTTGCCTTGAGGGCCTGGGTGGGGGAGGAAGCGCCGGAGGGTTCGGGTTTCAACATGGTGCCTCCAAGAAGCCGGTGAAGGATGTTGATGGATCATGATACCCTTTTTTTACCGGACGTAAAAGAGGGGAGATGTTTTTCAGAAACCCGAGCCCAAACGCGACTTGTGCGCAAGGTCGGGCCGCGGTCTGGTGCCGCCGGGGAACAGGATGCCGCTTCCCTCCCCGACCCTCCACGTAAAATACAGGAAACCATGTATTTTCCCTGCACCGGGAAATCCGTAAATTACAAATGGCTTTCCTGCACGTGGAAGGGACCGGAGGGGCTGGTCCCGATCCAGAAAACCCGATCCGGAGGAACCATGCCCGAGCTGCCGGACGTGGAGGTCTACAAGCAGTACATAGACGCCACCAGCCTGCACCAGAAGATTTCTTCCGTTTCGGTGCGCGACAGCCGCATCGCCAGGAATTTCAACGGCTCCCAGATGGACGAGTGGCTCAAGGGAAAGACCCTGGAAAAAACCGCGCGCCACGGCAAGCACCTGTTCATCCTGGCGGGCGACGACGTGTGGATGATGTGGCACTTCGGCATGACCGGCGCGGTGCGGTATTTGAAAAAGGAGAGGAAAAACGCGGACTACGAGCGGGTGACCTTCTACTTTGACAACAAGTACCGCTTAAGCTACGACGCCCGCCGCATGCTGGGGGGCATCCAGCGCATCGAGGGCCCGGAGGATTTTATCCGGGAAAAGGGCCTGGGCATCGACGCCCTGGACCCGGCCCTGGACCTGGACCGGGCAAGGGAGCTTTTGGCCGGCAAACGGGCCATGGCCAAAAGCACGCTCATGAAGCAGGAGACCATCGCGGGCATCGGCAACATCTATTCCGACGAGATCCTGTTCCAGGCGCGCATTCATCCGGAAACCTCCATGGACCACCTGGACGCCAAGGAGTTTTCCACCCTGTTCAAGACCATGAAGGCGGTGCTCAAAAAGGCCGTGGACATCCGCGCCGAGCCCTCGGACATGCCCGCGACCTGGATCACCCCCCGCCGCCAGCCGGGCAAGCCCTGCCCCAGGGGGTGCGGCAGCAGGATCCAGAAGAAGAAGGTTTCCGGCCGAAGCGCCTACTTCTGTCCCGCGTGCCAGGAAAAGAAATAGGACCCTGGCCGCGGCGCAAAAAAAGGCCGGCCCCGCGGAGCGTTCCGCCGGGGCCGGTCTTCGTGGTTCTGGCCGCTGAGCCGAACCCGGATTATTCACGCGTTCGATTCGCGCGAGAGCAAGGAAGGAGGAGGGAAGCTGTACTTTTGTACCGCGACCCCCTCCTGACGCAGCTATCGCGTGAATCGGGCTCGCCG
>JAFDHW010000042.1 GCA_019308705.1 Deltaproteobacteria bacterium | reverse complement strand
GCCGACCCCCTGGGGTCGGGATATCACATCATCCAGTCCAAGATCGCCATCGGCTCGGGCATGGTTACGGGCAAGGGCTACATGGAAGGCACCCAAAAGGCCCTGGCGTTTCTGCCCGAGCAGCATACGGACTTCATCTTTTCGGTCATGGCCGAGGAATGGGGGTTTCTGGGCGGGATCTTTCTCCTGCTGTTGTTCGCCCTGCTCTTGCTCATGGGCCTCACCATCGCCTGGAGGTCCCGGGACGCCTTCGGCACATACCTGGCCGTGGGCGTGGTGGCCATGCTGTTCTGGCAGACCTTCATCAACGTGGGTATGGTCATGGGGCTTCTGCCCGTGGTGGGAGTCACCCTCCCCTTCGTCAGCTACGGAGGCTCGTCGGTGCTCACCATCTTCCTGGGCATCGGCCTGCTCCTCAACGTGGGCATGCGCCGGTTGCTTTTCGAGTGACCCCCGGCCGTCCCCTTTGTCCCCCGGATTCCGCGCCGTTTAACGTCCCGCCGTTTTCCACCCCCAAGCCCCGGGACGCCTTGCCCAAAATCCCGCCCTTTCCGGAAGGCGATTTTGAGGGAAAAAACCTTTGACACGGCGCTTGTCCTGGTGGTATGAATCCGCGTCTTTTTAGGTAATCATAATAATGTAAGCCGGTTGTCCCACAGGAAGCGGTGCGCCCGCATCCCGGGGGACACGTTCGTTGAGAAAGCGGGGCGTTTTCATGGAAATTCAAGTGATCCCGAATGCTTCCACCTTGATCCAGGTGGCGAATTTCGTGGTGCTCATCATCGCGATGAACTTCATCCTGTACAGGCCCATCCGCGGCATCGTCGCCCAGCGCAGGGAGAAGATCACCGGCATGGAGGACGAAATCCGGAATTCCCGCGAAAGGGCCGAAGAAGCCCGCCGGACCCTGGAGGAGAAGCTGGCCGAGGCCCGTGCCGCGGGGCAGCGGAAAAAGGAGGAACTCACCCGCCAGGCCGAGGAGCAGGAAAAGGAGATCATCTCCAGGATCAACGAACAGGCCGCCAAGGACCTGGAAGAGATGCGCAAGAAGGTTTCCGCCCAGGTGGCCGAGGCCAAGAAGGAGCTGGAAGAGCAGATCGACGCGTTCGCCCGGTCCATCGGGCAGAAGATATTGGGGAGGGCATTGTCATGAGGAGGTTTCAGGGGACGGGCCGCGGCCTCTGGGTTTTGGCGGTCCTGGTTTTCACCGGCCTTTTGCTGTTCTCCGGCCCCGTTCTCGCGGTTTCCGAACAAGGCCACGGCGCCGGTGAGGAGGCGGCGGCCGAGGAAGGCGGCCACGACGGCGGGCACGGGGAAGGCTCGGCGGGCTGGCGCAAAACCGACACCTACCGGGTCCTGAATTTCCTGGTCCTGGCCGGGGCGCTCGTCTTCGTGGCCAGGAAGCCGGCAAAGGCCGCCTTATCCGGCCGCATCGAGGACATCAAGAAGGAGCTTTCCGACCTGGAGGAGAAGAAGGCCCAGACCGAGGCCGAGATCCAGCTGGCCGAAAAGCGGCTGGCCAGCATGGACGAGGAGGCCAAAAAGATTCTCGAGGATTACGAGAAGCAGGGCTTGGCCGCCAAGGAGCGCATCCTGGCCGAGGCCGAGAAGGCCGCCGAGCGCCTGAAGGAACAGGCCGCCCGGCACCTGGAAAACGAGTTCAAGGAAGCGCGCAGGGCCCTGAAGGAAGAGATCGTCAACCGGGCCGTGGCCCTTTCCGAGGAGCGGATCAAGTCGTCCATCAGCTCCGAGGACCAGGGGCGGCTGGTGAATGAATATCTAGAGAAGGTGGTGGCATCGTGAAGAAAAATCGCAAGGTGGCAAGGCGTTACGCCAAGGCCCTTCTCATGATCGGCAAGGAGGAAGGCGCCATCGACTCCTTGCAGGAGGAGCTCTTGGGCGTCGCCAAGCTCATGCAGGAAACGCCGGAGCTTTTTTCCGCGGTGACCAATCCCATCTATCCCACCGCCGCGCGGAAAAAAGTGCTTGCAGGGGTGCTTGAGCGCCTCGCCCTTTCCAAGGTCATGAACGCCTTTCTCCTGTTGATGTTCGACAAAGGGCGCATCGGCCTTCTGGACGCCGTGGCCGAGGTCTACGGGGAATTGGCGGACGAGGAAAAGGGTATCGCCCGGGCCGAGGTCCTGGCGGCAGAGGATCTGGATAACGAGACCGTGGAGCAGATCAAGGCCGGGCTCGCCAAGCTCACCGGCAAGGACGTTACGGTCGAAGTCAGAAAGGACCCCGCTCTCATCGGGGGGGTGGTCACCCGTATCGGGGACCTGGTGCTTGATGGGAGCGTCCGTACCCAATTGGCCAATCTCAAGGAATTTCTGAAAAGGAGCGAGGCGGTCTGATGGAAATACGAGCCGAGGAAATCAGTCAGATTATCCGGGAGCAAATCAAGGACTACGACAAGAAGGTGGACCTTTCCGAGACCGGAACGGTGCTGTCGGTGGGTGACGGCATCGCCCGCGTCTACGGCCTGGAAAAGGTCATGGCCCTGGAGCTGGTGGAGTTCCCGGGCAACGTTCTTGGCCTGGCCCTGAACCTGGAAGAGGACAACGTGGGCGTCGCCGTCATGGGAGAGGACATCCACATCAAGGAAGGCGACCTGGTCAAGCGGACCGGCCGCATCGCCCAGGTTCCCGTGGGCGAGGCCGTGGAGGGCCGCGTGGTGGACGCCTTGGGAAATCCCATCGACGGCAAGGGCCCCATCGAGGCCGCCGAGTTCCGTCGGGTGGAAATGGTGGCGCCCGGCGTCATCGCCAGAAAGTCCGTGCACGAGCCCTGCTACACCGGCCTGAAGGCGGTCGACTCCATGACCCCGGTCGGCCGCGGCCAGCGCGAGCTCATCATCGGCGACCGGCAGATCGGCAAGACCGCCGTGGGCATCGACGCCATCCTGGCCCAGAAAGGCACGGACATGCACTGCATCTACGTGGCCTGCGGACAGAAAAAGTCCTCGGTGGCCCAGGTGGTGGCCGTGCTGGAGAAGTACGGCGCCATGGAGTACACCACGGTGGTTTCCGCCTGCGCCGCGGACCCGGCCACCCTGCAGTACATCGCGCCCTACGCGGGCTGCGCCATGGGCGAGTACTACCGCGACAACGGCAAGCACGCGCTGATCATCTACGACGACCTTTCCAAGCAGGCGGCGGCCTACCGCCAGATTTCCCTGCTGCTGCGCCGGCCGCCCGGACGCGAGGCCTACCCCGGCGACATCTTCTACAACCACAGCCGGCTGTTGGAGCGCGCGGCCAAGCTCTCCGACGAGCTGGGCGGCGGGTCCCTCACCGCCCTGCCCATCATCGAGACCCAGGCGGGCGACGTTTCGGCCTACATTCCCACGAACGTGATCTCCATCACCGACGGCCAGATCTACCTGGAGCCCAACCTGTTCTTCGCGGGCGTCCGCCCCGCCATCAACGTGGGCCTGTCCGTTTCCCGGGTCGGGGGCGCCGCCCAGGAAAAGGCATGAAACAGGTGGCCGGCTCCCTGCGTATGGACCTGGCCCAGTTCCGCGAGCTGGAGGCCTTCGCCGCCTTTGGCTCGGACCTGGACGCCGCCACCCAGGCCCAGCTCATCCGCGGCCAGCGGCTGGTGGAAATCTTGAAGCAGCCCCAGTACAGCCCCCTGCCGCTGGAAAAGCAGGTGACCATCCTTTACGCCGGAACCCGCGGCTACCTGGACGAGCTGCCCACGGACGTTTTGGCCAAGTACGAGGCCGGCCTGTACCAGTTCGTGGAGACCAAGTATCCTGAACTCTTCGAAAAGCTCGCGGAGAAGCGCGCCATCGACGACGAGATCGACGCGCTGATGCAGAAGGTTCTCACCGAGTACGGGGAGCAGTTCAAGGATACCATCCAGTAGCGGGGAAAGAGGCTTGTGACATGCCAAGTTTAAAGGACGTAAAGGCCAAGATCGGGGGCGTGAAGAAGACCCGGCAGATCACCAAGGCCATGAACATGGTGGCTGCCTCGCGTCTTCGCGGCGCCCAGCTGAGGTCCGACGCCTTTCGGCCCTACGCGGACAAGTTCTCCGAGGTTCTGGCGAGCCTTGCCGCTCGGGCCGGGGATGACGTGAGCCCCCTGTTCGTGCCCAGGAACGAGGTGAAGACCGTAAACGTGGTGCTGTGCACCTCGGACCGCGGCCTGTGCGGCGGGTTCAACGCCAACCTCATCGAGATGGCCGAGGACTTCGCCGCGGAGAAGGAGGACGCGGGCATAGGGGTCAAGTTCACCAACTTCGGGAAAAAGGGCCGCGACTGGGCCCGGAAAAACGGGTTCGAGCGGGTGGAAGAACACCTGGGCGTCATAGGAACCCGTTTTCCCTACACCGTGGCGGCGGACGCGGGACAGAAGCTCATCGACGGCTTTTTGGATGGCCGGTGGGACGAGGTCTGGGTGATCTACTCCCGGTTCGTGTCCGTGGCCAAGCAGCCCGCCACCCTGCGGCAGGTGTTGCCTGTGCCGCCCATCGAGGCCGCGGAGGAGGAGAAAGCCGACGCCGGCGAATTTTTGGCGGAACACCTGTGCGAGCCCTCGGTGGAGGCCCTCATGGCCGAGCTTCTGCCCATGAGCGTATACATCCAGGTGTACAGGGCCCTTTTGGAGACATCCACTGCCGAGCACGCCGCGCGGATGCAGGCCATGGACAACGCCACCAAGGCATGCAACGACATGCTGGACGAGCTGACCCTGGCCTACAACAAGGCGCGGCAGGCGGCGATCACCAAGGAATTGATGGATATTGTCGGGGGCGCCGAGGCCCTGAAGGGATAATTCCGGGGCAATCCCCCGGGTTCCAAGGAGGATTGGATGGCTGAGAATATTGGACGGATCACGCAGGTAACAGGGCCGGTGGTGGACGTGGAGTTCCCCCAGGGGAACCTGCCCATCATCCAGACCGCGCTTCTGATCTCCAACCCCGCCATCAGCGACGAGGAGGACAACCTGGTGGTGGAGGTGGCGCAGCACCTTGGAGACAACGTGGTCAGAACCATCGCCATGGACATCACCGACGGTCTGGTGCGCGGCATGCCGGTGAAGGACACGGGCGAGCCCATCAAGATGCCCGTGGGCGAGGCGGTCCTCGGCAGGGTGCTGAACGTGGTGGGCAAGCCGGTGGACGGCCTGGGGCCCGTGTCCCAGGAGAAGATGCTTCCCATCCACCGTCCCGCGCCCTCGTTCACGGAGCAGGACACCACGGTCCGCGTGCTGGAAACGGGTGTGAAGGTCATCGACCTTCTGGTGCCCTTCCCCCGCGGGGGCAAGATGGGCATGTTCGGCGGCGCCGGCGTGGGCAAGACGGTCATCATGATGGAGATGGTGCACAACATCGCCATGCAGCACGGCGGCATCTCCGTGTTCGCCGGCGTGGGCGAGCGCACCCGCGAGGGCAACGACCTGTACCACGAAATGAAGGACTCCGGCGTTCTGCCCAAGGCCTCCCTGGTCTACGGCCAGATGACCGAGCCCCCCGGGGCCCGCGCGCGGGTGGCCCTTTCGGCGCTCACCTCCGCGGAATACTTCCGGGACGTGGAAGGCCAGGACGTGCTCATCTTCATCGACAACATCTTCCGCTTCACCCAGGCGGGTTCCGAGGTTTCCGCGCTTCTGGGCCGCATGCCCTCTGCGGTGGGTTACCAGCCCACCCTGGCGGTGGACCTCGGCGAACTCCAGGAGCGCATCACCTCCACGGACAAGGGGTCTTTGACCGCCGTGCAGTGCGTGTACGTGCCCGCGGACGACCTCACCGACCCCGCGCCGGCCACCACCTTCGCCCACTTGGACGGAACCGTGGTGCTCTCCCGGCAGATCGTGGAGCTCGGCATCTACCCCGCGGTGGACCCGCTGGACTCCTCTTCGCGGATCCTGGACCCCGGGTATCTGGGCGAAGAACACTACCAGGTGGCCCGGCAGTGCCAGCAGATCCTGCAGAAGTACAAGGATCTCCAGGACATCATCGCCATCCTGGGCATGGAAGAGCTTTCCGACGAGGACAAGGTCACCGTCAACCGGGCCCGGAAGATTCAGCGCTTCCTTTCCCAGCCCTTCCACGTGGCCGAGAACTTCACCGGCCGACCCGGCAAGTACGTGAAGCTCGAGGACACCATCAAGGGCTTCAAGGAGATCGTGGAAGGCAAGCACGACGACCTTCCCGAGCGCGCCTTCTACATGGTGGGCACCATCGAGGAAGCGTTGGAAAAGGCCCAGGAATCCGGCAGCGCCTGATAGGCCTGCCCCTACGGCACCCAAAAAGAGGAAGTCATGGCCGATATCTATCTGGAAATCGTGACCCCCGAGCGGGTGGTGGTCGGCGAACAGGCCCAGACCGTGACCGCACCGGGCAGCGAAGGGGAGTTCGGGGTTCTTCCCGGCCATACCCCCTTCTTGACCAGCCTGCAGGTGGGCTCCCTGCGATACAAGGACGCTTCGGGAGCCGAACGGTGCGTGTTCGTAAGCAAGGGTTTTGCCGAGGTGCTGCCCGACCGGGTGACCGTCCTGGCCCAGTCCGGGGAGCGCCGCAGCGACATCGACATCGAGCGCGCCCGCCAGGCCATGAAACGGGCCCAGGAAAGGCTGGAATCCGGGGCCCCGGACGTGGACTTCGAGCGCGCCAAGGCCGCCTTGTTGCGCGCCCAGCACCGGTTATCCCTTGCGGAAAGCCGGGCCGCGGCCCGCATGAGCTCCTGACCCGTGGCCGCATGACCCAGGCAAGACCGGGGCCGGCCCCAACGGGGCCGGCCCTTTTTTTCGTGGGCCAAACCGGCCGATTCGCCGGAAAATCCCAGGTCTTGCGTCTTTGGACTGCTTTTTTCGCCGGGAAAACCCCTTGATTTTCAGGAGCCAAAAATCTATAGTTATTGTGGAGGAAGATTGGACGAAGAGAGTATCCTTCAGGAATTCGACAGGTTGGCCGACCAGGTGGATCGCCTGGTGGCGCGGTGCGAAGCCCTTTCCCAGGAAAATGGCGGACTCAGGGAACGGATCGGCGCCCTGGAAGCCCGGTTGGAGGAAAAGACGGACGCCGAAGGCCGGCTTCTGGCCGAGCGCAAAGAGGTCCGCTCCCGTATCGACGGGCTTCTTGTCCGGCTCCGGCAGGCCGGTTCGGCCGGCGGCGACCAGGCATAGCCCAAGGCGGCGCCATGACTTCCCAGCAGAGGGTCACCATCAGGGTTCTGGGCAAGGAATACACCTTCGAGACCCAGGGCGATCCGGCCGAAGTTAGGGAAGCCGCCAGGTTGGCCGAGGAAACCATCCAGAGGGTTCAAAGCCATTTTGCAAACCGCGGCCAGGGAGACAAGGCCGCCCTCCTGGTTCTGGCCATCATGGACATATGCGGCAGGTATGCCGCGTTCAGCAAGGAACATCAACGGTTCATCGAGAGGATAGGCGCCCGGTCCGAAGCACTCCTGGACCGCATCCGCCAGCAGACGGAGGGCCGGGTCTCATGAAGGGCACCAGGCCGTTTTATGCGGCCCCTGCCATGTGCGTGATGAGGCGACGCATTCCTTGACCCAACAGCCATGAAAACGGGAGCCGAGCCGGCCCGGGAGAGCACGTTCCCGCGAGGATGCGCCCGAAGGGACGGAGGAGGCGCCCACCTGTCACTGCAGGTTCAAGGACTCGGCTGACACGGCATCGGGCGGGGGCCTCCTTCCGGGTTTCGGGGGGCAGCCGCCCTCATCCCCGGAAAACCCGGTCTGTTCCCGCGCAAAGACGACCTCGCCCAACATCCCTCTCTTTTTCGCCCTGTTGAAGGAAAGCCTGATCGTATCCTCCAGACGCCCCGCAGGCCGCGTCCTTGTCCGGCTGTGAACACCGCCCGGCGGGCCGGCCACCGGGGCCCGGGAGCTCCCGGGAAAAGCTTCAGAGGAAAACCAGGGCAGTTAAACCGCTTGAAAAGCGGATCGGGGGCTTGGTCCCCACAGCCGGATCGTTCCGGAGGAAAGCATGGAGATCATTCTATATATACTCGCGGGGCTGGCTCTGCTCGCTGCGGGAGCGGGCGCGGCCCTGCTTTTGCGCAGGCGGGTGGGCGCAGGCCGCGTACGGGAAACGGAAGAGAAGGCCAGGCGCCACCTGGAGGAAGCCAAAAGGACCGCGGAACGCATCTTGAAGGAAGCCGAGGTGGAGGCCAAGGACCTCGTCTTCAAGATGCGGTCGGATTTTGAGCAAGAGAGCCGGGAGGCCAGAAACGAGTTCAAGAAGCTGGAGGCCAGGCTGCTCCAGCGCGAAGAAAACCTGGACAGGAAGCTGGACCAGCTGGACAAGCGCGACGCGGAACTGGACGCGCGGGAGCGCTCCCTGGCGGAGCAGGAGGCGGCCCTGGCCGGGGAAAAACAGAAGGTCGAGCAGCTGGTGGCCCAACAACAGGCGGAGCTGGAGCGCATCTCCGGTATGACCGCCGAGCAGGCCAAGGAGCTCCTGGTCAAGGCCATGGAGAGCGAGGCCCGCCACGAGGCCGCCAAGCTGGTCAAGCGCATCGAGAACGAAGCCAAGGAAGAAGCGGACAAGAAGTCCAAGAAGATCATCGCCACGGCCATCCAGCGTTACGCCGGGGACTACGTGGCGGAAAAGACCGTGTCCGTGGTGGATCTGCCCAACGAGGAGATGAAGGGCAGGATCATCGGCCGGGAGGGACGAAACATCCGGGCCCTGGAGGCCGCTACGGGCATCGACCTCATCGTGGACGACACTCCCGAGGCCGTGATCCTCTCCGGGTTCAACCCCGTGCGCCGGGAGGTGGCCCGGCTGGCCCTCACCCGGCTCATCGCCGACGGCCGCATCCACCCCGCCCGCATCGAGGACGTGGTGAAAAAGGCCGAGGCCGACGTGGAGCAGACCATCCGCGAGGCCGGGGAGCAGGCCACCTTCGACCTGGGGGTCCACGGCATCCATCCCGAGCTGATCAAGCACCTGGGCAAGCTCAAGTTCCGAACCTCCTACGCCCAGAACATGCTCCAGCACTCCATCGAGGTGGGCTTTTTGTGCGGCATCATGGCTTCGGAGCTGGGCCTGAACGTGAAGCAGGCCCGCCGGGCCGGGCTTTTGCACGACATCGGCAAGTCCGTGGACCACGAGGTGGAGGGCCCCCACGCCTTGATCGGGGCCAAGCTGGCCAAGAAGTTCAACGAAAGCCCCAAGGTGGTGCACGCCATCTCGGCCCACCACGAGGACGTGCCGCCGGTTTCCGTGCTGGCCGTCCTGGTCCAGGCCGCGGACTCGCTCTCCGGCGCCCGCCCCGGCGCGCGCAGGGAGATGTTCGAATCCTACATCAAGCGCCTGGACGACTTGGAAAAGATAGCCACCTCCTTTGACGGCGTGTCCAACACCTACGCCATCCAGGCGGGGCGGGAACTTCGCATCATCGTGCAGAGCGACAAGGTGTCCGACGACGATTCCGTGCTGCTGTGCCGGGACGTGACCAAGAAGATCGAGGAGAACCTCACCTTTCCCGGCCAGATCCGGGTGACCGTGATCCGGGAGACCCGGGCGGTGGGGTACGCCACGAAATAACAGGCGAAACGCTTGCGCCGAAAACGGGCCGGCGCGGGAATCCCCCGCCGGCCCTCGAAGTTTGGATGGAACCATGAGCGTGCTGGACGTGCTTCAAAGCCGGGGATTCGTGGAGGCGGTGACCCACCAGGAGGAACTGGCCGATCTGTTGAACCAGGAGGAGGTGGTCTGCTACATCGGGTTCGACCCCACCGCGGACAGCCTCCACGTGGGGAGCCTGGTGCCCATCATGGCGCTTTGCCACATGCAGCGGGCCGGCCACCACCCCATCGCCCTTCTGGGCGGGGGCACCGGGCTGGTGGGCGATCCCTCCGGCAAGACGGAGATGCGCAAACTTCTGGACGCAAACCTGGTGGAGCAAAACTGCCAGGCCATCGCGGCCCAGCTTGGCCGTTTCCTGGATTTTTCCAAGAACGCCTCGGTGGAAAACAACGCGGACTGGCTTTTGGGCCTGAAGTACATTCCCTTTTTGCGGGACATCGGACGGCATTTTTCCGTCAATCGCATGTTAAAGGCCGAGTCCTGCCGCCTGCGCCTGGAATCCGAGGAGGGGCTTTCCTTCATCGAGTTCAACTACATGCTGCTCCAGGCCTACGATTTCCTGAAACTCTTCGACCGCCGCGGGTGCCGGCTCCAGATGGGGGGCTCCGACCAGTGGGGCAACATCGTGGCCGGGGTGGACCTCATCCGCCGGGTGCGGGGACAGACGGCCTTTGGCATCACCTTCCCGCTCATCACCACGAGCTCCGGCGCCAAGATGGGCAAGACCGCCAAGGGCGCGGTGTGGCTTTCCCCGGAAAAGACCTCCCCCTACGAGTATTTCCAGTACTGGGTGAACACCCACGACGACGACGTGGCCCGGTTTTTGTGCCTGTTCACCTTCCTGCCGGGCGAGGAGATCGAAGCCGTGGAAAGCTTGTCCGGCCAGGACCTGAACCCGGCCAAGGCCGTCCTGGCCTTCGAGGCCACGGCCCTGGCCCACGGTACGGAGGCGGCCGACGAGGCCTTTTCCGCGGCCGCGGCCATGTTCGGAGGCTGGAACATCCCGGCGGGCCTTTTGCCTTCTTCGTCCATCCCCAGGAAGAAGGGCGCCGCCGACAAAGGCGTACCCACCACGGCCATCCCGCGGGAGCGCCTGGAAAAGGGGATTCCCGCCTTCGAGCTGTTCGCCGAGGTGGGGCTGTGCGCCTCCAGGGGGGCGGCCCGGCGGCTGTTGGCCCAGGGAGGGGGCTACGTGAACGACCGGCGGGTGGAGGCCTTTGACCAGGCGGTGACCCTTGCCGACGCCGTGGACGGCGCGCTGACCCTGCGGGCGGGGAAAAAACGCCATCACCGGGTGGTGGAGGAAAAATAGAATTTAGCCCGGATTATTCACGCGTTCGATTCGCGCGAGAGCAAGGAAGGAGGAGGGAAGCTGTACTTTTGTACCGCGACCCCCTCCTGACGCAGCTATCGCGTGAATCGGACTCGCCGGAAGGGTGAAAAATTTCA
>JAFDHW010000481.1 GCA_019308705.1 Deltaproteobacteria bacterium | reverse complement strand
CCTCGATCTCGGCCCGGCGGATGCGATTCTCCGCCCGTTCCACCCTGGCCTTGAGCTGGTCGTAATCCGCGCGAGGCGCGAATTTGCCCAGGTCCGGGGGCGTGTCGGCCCGGTTGGCCGCCCTGCCGTCCTTGACCGCGGCCGCGATCTCCTCCGGGCCGGCGTCCGCGGAAAGGCCCAGGACCTCGGCGATGGCGGCTAAGGCGGATTTCAGCTTTCCCACCACGCCCACGGCGTCCTCCGGGCCGGCGTCCGCGGAAAGGCCCAGGGCTTCCAACAACTTCGTCCAATCCATCTCGTCCTCCTCTCTGTTGAGCGCCGTCAGGCGCAGGTTGGGCCGGTTCGTCAGCCCGACACTCAAGACGGCCAAGACCTCGCGCGTTTTCCCGTCGTAGGCGATGACCGGCGAGACATGGCGATACTCCCGGTTGGCCACCAGCTCCTCCCCCCGCGGCGTCCAGGCCACGCGGCCCCAGATGGAGTTTTCTCGGATCTCCATCCTGTCGATCCAGCCGACGGCCGGCGAGGGGCCGCCGCCCTTTTCGGTGACGTGCTCCTCGTCCACGGGGATTTCGCCGCCGGGAGCCATGGACAGGGACCGCTCGATGACCTCCTCGGGCTTGTTGAGCGTCCATTTTCGGCCGTCCCGGCCGACGATCCCGCCCACCGGAACGAGCTCCACCCACTCCGGCGCCGTGGCCTCGGCGCGCAGGTTCATGGCGATGGCGAGCGTGTGGTTTTTCATGCGTCCTCCTTAAACGCCCCGGCCATGAAGTCGGCCAGGATGTCGCGGATCTCGGCTTCGTCCTCGTCCTGCACGACCAGAAACGGGCGGGCGGGGATGTCTCCCCAGGGCAACGCGGCCGTGCGGTCGTGGGCCTTCACGGTGATGTACGGCGCCGCGAAGTCCATGCCCATGACCGTGGTCAGGTTGGGCCGCTTGCCCCCCCGTTTCGGCGCCGGGGCGAAGCTTTTGGCCCGGCGCTTTCTCTGGTGTTCGCGCACCCGGTAGGTGAACGTGCCGAAGGAGCCCTTCGCCGCCCCGAACTGGTGGACGGCGGCGTATTTGACGTTCGTGCCAACCCGCACCCGGGCGGGCTCCGCGCTCTTGGTGATGCTGTTTTTCAAGCGGGCGGTGTCCACCAGGGTCTTGCCGCCATGCCGCTCGGCGCGCTTGCTGGGCCTCCACCCGGCGGGGCGGCCGGACGCGCGGAAATTCTCCTCCACGCTGGCCACCAAAAGGTCGCCGATCTGTTCGAAGGCGGGGGTGAGGTCCCTGCCCCGGCGGACGAACTCGGTCATTCTTTTCCGGAGATCGCGGTCCCGGATGTTGACTTTTATTTGGACTCCGCCCATTGACAAAATCCCCTATGGCCGTTTATCTTTTTCTTGAGGGACGCGCATGACTAGGGGGGCCACCCTGTCACCGAGGTCATGCGCGGGCCGGGGTGTGAGCCGCCCCGGACCCTGCCCTCATTTCTTTTTGGGATAGGCCAAAAATCCCCTTCTTTGCCGATTGAGGTACTCCATCTTCGGCTTGCCTGCCCTGGTGACCGGCAAGTAGCCCGTGACCCCCTGAAAACAGCCGTCGGCGACCTCCATAACGGCCAAGCCGCCCACACGCGTTTTGTCCTCCGTTTTCCACGCGGTGATGTAGCGCTTGGCCAGCCTCCATCTCCCGTCCTTGTACTGCTGGGGCGTGAGCCACACCTCCAGAGGTCTTTCCAGCATCTTCCTGAGGAGCGGCAGGCTTTCCCCATGCCCAGGCTTGTCCCACTTCCATGGGCTTGTGGGGTCGCCCTTGGCCACCTGAAACATTCTTTTGGACAAAATCACCGGCTCTCCAAGCGCGTCGGCAAGGACCACGCCCTTCTCCCCGTAAAGTTTCTCGAATTCGGCGGCGTAGAACTCGTCGCTTTTGCCCGCTGGTAGCAGGCGGCTTTCGTCGAAATCCGGCAGGTCCGCGGCCCGGTAGTTTTGCAGGCTTCGGAGGCCGTATTTCTCCGGACCGGGAGCCCAATCCGGGACCGTGGGCAGGCCCGAGGGCCTGGTGGCGGCGTCGAACATGCCG
>JAFDHW010000480.1 GCA_019308705.1 Deltaproteobacteria bacterium | reverse complement strand
TACTTGTTGGGGTTCTACCTCCTTTCCAGGCTGCTGTTCCGCAATCGGCTCACCGTCATCCTGGTGTGCGCCGGCTCCATCCTGAGCCTGCTCTGGCTGACCCAGCTCCTCCTGAACTTCCGGATCATCCATCTGCTGCCGTTGATCCTGTATTTTCTCTTGATGTTCCGGAAAGAGCGGCAGGGCAGGCACCTGTGGATGGCGGGGGCGGTGTGCGTGCTGGCCCTCCTGGGCTCGCCGCCCGCCGTCTCTTCCGTGTATTTTTTGCTGGTGACCGCCACCCTGGCCGTTTTTCTGCTTTCCGACAAAAGCCTTGCTTCGGCCGCGTTCCGCCTCGACCGGGCGAACCTGGCCTTCTTTGCCCTTTTCGCGGCCCTGGCCAGCCTCTACCTGTATTCCTCCCTCCACGCCCTGGAGCTCACCACCCTCCACGACTTCGGCCGGGACCAGGCCACCAAAAAGGTTTCCCTGGACCTGTTCCTGAAGTGGGAAAACGACATCGGGCTGTTCCATTATTTCACCAACGTGCTCGCGGGCATCAACGGCCACAAGGCCGACGCCTCGCTGTACATCCCCCTGCTTCTGACCGTCTTTTTCCTGTACAGCCTGGTTAGGGTAAGGACCTTCGAGTTCTACCTGTTCCTGGTCCTGTACAGCCTCTTCCTATGGGTAAGCTTCGGCGGGGTCTTTGCCGTGCCCTTCTATTATTTTCCCGGCATGGCGTATTTCCGCCACCTGAAATACCTTTTGGTGGTCGCCAAGGTGTTCATGCTGGTATTGGCGGGGCTGGGGCTGGACCATTTCCTCGGGAGGGTCCTCGGGGAAAAAGCGCAGCCGGCTGCGTCCGGCAAGGGCGTGCTTGCGGCCATGCCCGCGCGCACGAAAAAACTCCTTTTCGCATTGGCCGCCCTGGCGGTGGTGCTCTTCGTGCGGGACAGCCTCCCCGGCGACCTGCGGACCACCGCCGGGGTGATGGCTGCGGATTTCGGCAGCATCCACGCCGCGGACATTCCCCTGTCCGCAAAGCTGTACAATTACTTCAAGTATGGATACGTGTACACATTCTGGCCCCAATACTACACGGTCCTGCCCCAATACATTTTGAGCCCGGAAGACATAGACAGGACCATAAATCATATTTTTTTCAATGCTTATTTCTTTTCCGCAAAAATTATTTTCTACGCTGTTGGCTTTATCATCTTGTTTTATCTCTTCCGCCGCATAAAAAAGGACAAAAAAAGAATCGTAATCGTTTATGCGGTTTTTTCTTTGCTCTTCGTGGCGGACACGATCCTCTATAAATCCTATGCCAATCTCTCTATTCCCAAAATAAATGATTTCAACCTGGAAAGCACCAAATACTTCAACGTCCACCCGCTTTCCTACCAGGCCAAACGCCTGAAGTCCTTTGAAACCGACCGCCAACGGCGCCTGTTCGTCTTTCCGGACTACAGCATGGCCCGCCACACCCTGAGCTTTTACGGGATCGCCCAGTTCGACCCCTGTTTCCCCAAGTACAAGTTCATGTTCTTGCCCGAGGGATTCAGCCGGCTGGTGCGGCTGAGGGGCGGGCGCATCGCCGAGGACCCCTTCATGACCTGGAAGTCCGCCCTGCCCGAGGACGACCCCGCCTTCATGCGGGTTTTGGGCTGCGGCTTCCCCAAGGTCCGGATGGTGAACGACGCGGTGGTGGCCCAGACCCGGGAGGAAGCGGAAAGGCTGGTCCGGGAAACCAAGGAACTGGACAAAACCGTGGTGTTGGGACCGGGCCCGGACCTGCCCGCCGGTCGCCCCCTGGGCGGGGGCGAGGCGGAGGTGGTGGCGTTTTCCCCCAACCGCACGGCCATTTCCACGGCTTCGAACGGGGCCTGGCTGGTGTACGCGGATTCGTTCCACCCGGGCTGGAAGGCGTTCGTGGACGGCGCGCGGGCGAACGTCCACAAGGCCTACCTGGCCTTCAAGGCGGTGTACGTGCCGCCGGGCGAGCACCTGGTGGAGTTCGTCTACTTCGATGGCATCCTGACGGTGTTCAGCCACCTCATCGCCGCGGCGGGCCTGCTGGCGGCCTGCGCG
>JAFDHW010000479.1 GCA_019308705.1 Deltaproteobacteria bacterium | reverse complement strand
CCCGGCCGCGTAGACCGCCGGGTTGCCGGGATTTTGCATGGTGTCGTCCACCTCGATGCCATGGTTTTTCGTGGTGACTTGGGCCTTGTCCAGATCCAGGCCGTCGATGCTGGGCACCATACCCGCGCCGTGGACCACCAGCCCGGCCTGAAAGGACTTGCCGTCCGTGGTGCGCACGGTGAAGCCGTTTCCGGTCTTTTCCACGGAATCCAGGGCGCAGTTTAGGTGCAGCTCAAAGCCCAGGTCTTCGGTGTCCTCCACCAGAAGCTTCACCAGGTCCTGGTCAAAGTGGCCGAGGGCTTTGTCCATGGCCTCCAGGATGTGGCCCGTACATCCCATCCTGGCGGCGATGTGGCAGAACTCGAAGCTGATGAATCCGCCACCCACGAACACGATGGTCCCGGGCATGGAGGAAAGGTTCATGAAGTCCTCGGAACTGGTCAGGTGTTCGGCCCCGTCCACGGCCAACGGCCGGGGATGGGCGCCGGTGGCGATGATGACGTGATCGTAAGAAAGCTTCGTGCCGTTCACGTCCACCGTGTTCTTGCCCGTGAACCGCGCCCTGCCCTCGTAGATATCAAGGCCCATGTTCTCGAGGCTTTTACGGACGCGGTCCGGCGCCCCCTCCGTGAAGCTTTTCTTGAACCGAACCAGCTTGTTCCAGTCCATGGAAAGCGAGCCCGTAACCCCCTTGCCCTGAAGCCTGCGGGACCGGTCCACGGCTTCCTCGGCGCCCACCAACACCTTCTTGGGGTCGCACCCGCGCAGGAGGCAGGTGCCGCCCATCAGGTAGCTTTCCACCACGGCCACCTTTTTGCCCTCTTTCCGTAGCTTCTGGGCCGCGGTGGACCCGGCGGCGCCTGTTCCCAAAATCACCACGTCGTATGCCGGCATTTTTCCTCCTTCACCCAGTTTCCTCCACCCAGGACCTCCCGGCAAAATAGAGCCCGGTGGGGTTTCAAGACATCCGTGGTTTTCCATATATGGGGTCAGGCAAGGCTGTATTTTTGCCGGCATGGCCGGTGGGCCGACGGGGGGCGTTTTGCCGGGCCTTATACCGGGTTGGCCCCATTTATTGCAGTAAGCGGTCTGATATCCTTACGGCGTTCCCCGGGGGACAACAGGCCAACTATTTGAAAGGAGGACGCCATGGCTACGCAAAAGGGCGAGGTTTACAAGTGTGACGTGTGCGGGAACGTGGTCTCCGTGATGCATGAGGGCGGCGGCACCCTGGTATGCTGCGGGCAGGACATGCGCAAGCTCGGGGCGGAGGAAGCCGCCCCGTACAAGTAACCGGCTTTCCGGCGGGCGGAATTCGGGGAGGCCTTCTGCGCCTGCCTCCCTTTTTTCTTTCAATACCGCATGACAAAGGTGATGAGCACCTCGTAGCCCGTGACCGCCTGGATGGCGAAGAACACCAGGGCGGCGGCGCCCAAAAGGGCGTGGATCAGGGGCAGCCTGGTGCGCGCCGCCTTGTTCACATGCATGTACAGTCCAAGGGCGGCCGCGGCCAGCACCACCAGGAACTGGGCCAGGCCGGTCTTTCCGTGGAGCCCGGTCACGAACACGGAGCCCCACCGCGAAGAGGCCGCCCAGGCACCGAACAGAAACCCGAACATCCAGATTCCGTAGGCGATCCCTCCGGCCCACACGTGCCTTTTCCAAAGGAACCGCGCCTTGTGGTGCAGGTGTTTTGCCCGGAAACGGGCAAGGCCCAAGACCAGGGCGTACGCGAATACCAAAAACCCCACGGCCTGCAGCACGGGATGGATGTAGAGCAAAAGGCCTCCTTTGCGCCTGCCTGTTCCCCTGTCCCTTCTATCTCCTTTTCTTTTGCCGCGACATGGGGCGGGTCCCCGATTCTTCGCGGCCCCGGCATGTATGGCGCCCAAAAAGCCCGGGGTAGGAAGCCCCGCCGGGCTTGGAGGGTAAATACCTGCGAGCCTCCTGCAGAATACTGCCATGGCCGTATTTAAGGAAAAGGCCCAAAACCCCTATAAATGGCGGACAAACGGAACGCAGGGCGGTTTTTGGGCCGCCGGCTGCGGAAGGTGAACCCCGGAGGACATTCCTTTTCGAGAACCCTTAA
>JAFDHW010000478.1 GCA_019308705.1 Deltaproteobacteria bacterium | reverse complement strand
CCTTCCGGCGAGCCCGATTCACGCGATAGCTGCGTCAGGAGGCGGTCGCGGTACAAAAGTACAGCTTCCCTCCTCCTTCCTTGCTCTCGCGCGAATCGAACGCGTGAATAATCCAGGCTAAACGCCCTTTTTGGAAGGCGGCGCGGAGCCGGCGGGATGACCTTCCGGCTCGTCCATGGTGCATGACTCCCCCGCGAAATCGATCTCCACCGCGGAGTGGACAAAGTCCTCTCCGGCCACCACCCGGCAGATGTCGTTTTTTAACCGCACGAAGGTTTCCGGGTCCGGCGGGCGGTCCACCACCACGTGGGCGGAAAGCACGTGGTGCTCGCCGTCCAGGGACCAGGCGTGCACGTGGTGGGCGTCCACCACGTTCTCGATGGCCAGAAACTTCTCCTTGATGGCCTCCATGTCCACGCCGGAAGGGGTGCGCTGCAGAAACACCACGGCGGCCTGGCGCAGGTTCTTGCTCATGGAGTAGAGCACGTAGAAGGTGATGACGATGGAAAGGATGGGGTCTAGGATGTAGAGGTCCCGGAACAGCAGCACCAGGGCCACTGCCAGGATGGCCGCCCAACCCAGGATGTCCTCCACCAGGTGCCACATGACCACCCGGGCGGAAATGCCGGTGGCGGATTTCATGCGAAGGGCCGCCACGCCGTTCACCGTTATCCCCAGAAGCGCCAGGCCGATCATGCCCGGCGCGTGGGTGGGCTCGGGGTTCGAAAGCTGAGGCACGGCCTTGGCCAGGATGGCCACGGACCCGCCCACCAGCACCAGCCCGGTGATCACCGCGCCCAGCAGGGAGAACCGGGCGTAGCCGTAGGAGTAGGAAAGATCTTCGGGCTTCTTGGAGTAGCGGTCCAGGTACCAGGCCAGGCCCAGGGAGAAGGAGTCTCCCGCGTCGTGGAGCGCGTCGGCCAGGATAGCGGTGGAGTTGGTGAGGATGCCTCCGAAGAACTCCACCACGGTGAAGGAAAGGTTCAGGAAAAACGCGAGCCCCATGGAGGATGTGGAGCCGCCGGCGCGGCCATGGTGTTTGTGGGAGTGGGACATCGAGATGCGTTCCGCCGGCGGGGCGGTCCTTTCCTTTATCCCGGATTATTCATGAGCAATTTTGCCCGAGATCGAATTTTTCTTTATTGTCAATCCGTTGGAGCTGTTTTTCGGGTCTTGCGCCAAAATTGCTCGTGAATAATCCGGGTTATGCCAAGGAAAAACCATACCGGCAGGGGATTTTCACGCAATAGGTCATTTGCCCCATTTTCCCGGGACCAGGGCCTGCCCCCGGGCCGGACACGAGGGTTTATTCCCGGCCCGGTAAAGGATACAACATACGGGAACCCGGACGGAAGAACCGCCATGCTGTACACCGCCGTATCCGCGCTGTGCGTGATGCTCGCCTTCCCACGGGCCGGCCTGTGGCCCCTGGCCCTGGTGGGGTTGGTTCCCCTGTTCCTGTCCCTGAAGGACGCCGCCGGCCTGGGGCGGGCGTTTTTGCGGGGATTCGTTTTCGGGCTGTTGCTGGTGGCGGGCATGGGGTGGTGGCTGTTTCCCGCCATCGTGGGCCAATACGAAAAGCCCTGGTGGGCCGCGGCGGTGTTCGTGCCGCTTCTGGTGGGCCTGCCCTTCGGCCTGGTGTACGGGCTGTTCGGCGCGGCCTTCCGGGCGCTCTACCGGCCGGGGCTGTTTTTCGCCGCCCTGGCCGCCCCTTCCCTGTGGGTGCTGGCGGAGTACGCCAAGGAGGCCTGGGGGCTCCTGGTCCCCTGGGCGGTTCTCGGCTACGCGGCCGCGCCCTTTGCCCCGCTCCTTTCCACCGCCGGATGGTGGGGGCTTTACGGGATCACCTTTGTGCTGGCCGCGGTAAACGGCCTTTTGTTCCACGCTTGCCTGCAGGCCCGGGGCGGGGACAAAGCTGCCCGGCGGGCGGCCCTTTCCACGGCGCTGGCCTTCCTGGCCGTGGCCCTGCCCGCGGCGGGCGGGGCGCTGTGGCGGCCGCCGGAGGCGCAAAAGGACCTTCCCGTGGCGGTGGTGCAGGGAAACTTTTCCCAGAAGGAGCGCTGGAGCGGCATGGGGGTGACCAACCGGGTCCGCA
>JAFDHW010000041.1:3009-14185 GCA_019308705.1 Deltaproteobacteria bacterium | reverse complement strand
GGAAGTCCAATATAAGAATATGATGAACAATTATATGACATGAGCCCAACTTTATTTGCTGAATATTCAGCACTCCTGTAGCTATTTTTTAACTCAATATTATGGTATAGCAAATGATAATAAGAAGCATATCCTATAACAAATAATGCAAAAAATATAGCTGAGCACCAAATGATGTCTAATTTTGAATTAATATCAAAATCAGATTTAATTAGAATTATTAGAACAGCCCCTATAGCTGTATAATATGGATAAATATATTTCCATCGAGAGGACTCATGAAATCGTGCATTTTCCAAGTTCAGCCTCAAGGCTTCTAAAACTGCCTTCTGACTAACAAAATGATTTCCCCCCATTTCATTCCTCCTGTTTTCCTATTTCACCCTCCCCGGCGCGGCCCACCGCCTCATAGATCTCCCTCAAGCTCACCCCGTGGTCCAGGGCGGTTTGGCGGGCGTCCTCGTATTCCGGGTACACCCTTGGCAGGCCGTCGGGGCCGGTGGCGCGCTTGGCGCGGACCGGGCCGTAGGGGGTGGTGACCACCACCGCCTCGCGGGGCAGGATTTCGCGGAAGGTTTCCGTGTGGCGCAGGCCCAGGGTGGGGGTTTCGGCGAACAGGACGCGGGAGACCGCGGCGCGCGTCCCCGGGGGGCACAGCACCTGCACCAGGGTGCCGGGGCGGTTCTTTTTCATGTGGGCGGGGATGTAGAGCACGTCCACGGCCCCGGCGGCGAACAGGCGGTCCATGAGGTGGCCCAGGTACTCGCCGGGCACGTCGTCCAGGTTGGTCTCCACCAGGCCGATGCGGTCCGTGCGGGTGCCGGAGGCCGCGTCGCCCAAAATCACCCGCAGGCAGTTGGGCCGGTCGGCAAGGTCGCGGGTCCCCACGCCGTAGCCGGTCTTGCGGGGGACCATGGGCGGCATGGGGCCGAAGGCGTCGCACAGGGTGCGGGCGATGGCCGCGCCCGTGGGGGTGACCAGCTCGGCCTCCACCCCGCTGCCATAGGTGGGGCAGCCTTCCAGGATGGCCATCGTGGCCGGGGCGGGCACGGGCAGCCGGCCGTGGGCGCAATCCACGAACCCCGTGCCCAGGGGCAGCGGCGAGCACACCGCCGCGGTGACGCCCAAAGACTCCGCGGCCAAGAACGCGCCCACGATGTCCACCAGGGCGTCGATGCCCCCCACCTCGTGGAAGTGCACGCGGTCCGGCTCCTGGCGGTGCACGTCCGCCTCGGCCCGGGCGATGCGGCCAAAGGCCTCCAGGGCCTTGTTCCTCACCCAGTCGGAGAACGGGGCCTCTTCCAGCAGCTTCCGGATGTCCGCGTAATTGCGGGATGCCGCATGGTCCTCGGCGGACACCTTCGCCCGGGTGCCGTGGATGCCGTGCCTGCCCGCGGTTTCCGCGGAAAGGGAAAACCCGGAAAGGGGCATGGCGGCAAGGTCCGCGGAAAGCGCCTCCGGGTCCGCGCCGAGGTCTATGAACGCGCCCAGAAGCATGTCCCCGGAAATTCCCGAAAAGCAGTCCAGATAAGCGATCATGGGTCTCCGTCGTCAGGATGCGGCCGCTTTTTGGGCCTCGGCCAAAAGCTCTGTTTTGTGGGCGTCCACAAAGGCGTCCAGGTCGTCCTGCCAGGGCCGGAACACGGAAAGGCCCTCTCTTTCCAGGCGCGCCGGGGCAAGCTCGGAGTTTTCGGGCCGCACGGCCGCGGTGGGGTACTGGTCCGTGGAAACCGGCGTAATCTCGCAGTCTATGCCCATGCGCCGGAGGAACCGGGAGGCCAGTTGGAACCAGGTGGCCCGGCCCTTTCCCGCGGCGTGGTACACGCCCGCGCCGCCTTCCCGGCAAAGCACCTCCAGCTGCCGGGCCAGGGTGGCGGCCCAGGTGGGGCTGCCGTGCTGGTCGTCCACCACGTAAAGAGGCCTTCCCGCCAGGGCGGCGGCCAGGATGGTCTTCAAGAAGTTCCTTCCGTTGGCTCCGTAGAGCCACGCCGTGCGCACCACGGTGTGGTGGCCCGTGGCCAGCACGGCGGCCTCGCCCGCCAGCTTGGATTTGCCGTAGGCGGAAAGGGGGCCGGTGGCGTCCTGTTCCGTGTAGGGGCCGTCCTTGTCGCCGGAAAACACGAAATCCGTGGACACGTGGATGAGCCTGCACCCCAGCTCGTCCGCGGCGGCCGCCAGCACGCCCGGCGCGTCGGCGTTCAGCGCGCGGCACGCGGCCTGATAGATTTCGCAGTCGTCCACCCGGGTGTAGGCCGCGCAGTTCACCACGCCCCAGGGCTGGTTCTCTTCCATGAACCGCTCCACGGACCGGCGGTCGGTGACATCCACCTCCAGGTCCGTGGCCAGCACCGTGTGGGCGCCGGAAAACGCCTTCACGCACTCGCTGCCCAGCATGCCCCCGGCTCCGGTTATCCACACCCTCATGCCACGGCCCCTCGCGTTTGGGATTCGGAAAGCACGCGGGACAGGTATATGCCCGCGGCCGACACCCGGCGCTTGAGGTCGTACGCGCGCCGGGAAAGGTGGTTCTTCATGGTCAGGCCGGGGATGGCCACCAGAAGCCCGGCCTGGGTGGACAACAGGGCCTCGGACACGCTCCCGGCCAAGGCCCGGGCGTTCCCCGTGCCGTAGGCGGAAAGGGTCTCGAACGCGCCGATCATGCCCAGCACCGTGCCCAGCAGGCCCAAGAGCGGAGCCGCGGCGGCCAGGGCCCCGATGAGGGAAAGCCTGCGGTCGAATTCCCGGGACAGCACCAGCACGGCCTCGTCCAAAAGGTACTGGTCCGTTTCCGGGTCCCTGGTCCTTCTGTCCAAAACGTAGGAAACCAGGTGCGCCAGCGCGCCCATGCCTTCGGCGGGGCGCGCCCCGGCCTTCAGAAGCCGGCCCGCGCCGGACCGGGTGAGCGACCGGCGGCCCATGCGGCGCAGGAAGAAGAAACGCTCCAGGATGAGCGCCCACATGACCGCGGAAAGCACGGCCAACGGCGGCATGACCGCGCCGCCCGCGGCCAGGTGCTCCTGGATGGCGGCGAGAAGCGTCACGCGGCGTTCTCCCGGGAAGAGACCATGTTCACCAGGCTCACCGCCTTTTCCTCCATGGTGCCGATGCCGGATTCGGCCTGGCGGGAGAGCACGGTGTGGAAGAGCAGAAGGGGCACGGCCACGCAAAGCCCCAGCATGGTGGTGACCAGGGCCTCGGAGATGCCGCCGGACATCATCTTGGGATCGCCGGTGCCGAAGTAGGTGATGGCGTGGAAGGTGTTGATCATGCCCGTCACCGTGCCCAGAAGGCCCAAAAGCGGCGCGATGGCGGCCAGCATGCCCAGGGTGGACAAAAACCGCTCCATGCGGGGGATCTCTCCTAAGATGGCCTCCTGCAGGGCGTTTTCCATCTCCTGGCGGCCGGACCCGGCGTGGGCCAGGCCCGCGGAAAGCACCCTTGGCACGGGCTTGTCGCCCGCAGCGTCCAGGGCCTTCTGGCACGCCTGCCAGTCCCCTCTTTTGCATGGGCCGGAAAGCTTCGCCATGAGGGCGTCCGCGTCCACCCGGGCGGCATAGAAGGTGGCCGCACGCTCCAGCACGATGGCCAGGCCGAACAGCCCCACCAGGAGGATGGGCCACACCAGGGGGCCGCCGCCCGCCACCTGGGCGGCCAGGTCGGGCCGGCGGGCGATCCTGCGCACGGCCGCGCCGCTGGAAACATCCATGGGCAGGCCGTCCGTCCTGCCCTCCATGTATTTTTTGAGGGCCCGGGCGATGTCCCCCGGCGGGGTGCGGGAAAGGGCGAACAGCCGCTTGCTGGCCGGGGAATACAGGAGGAACCCGGTTTCGTCCTTTGTGGAAAAAGCGGCGGTGTGGGGCCCGGCCAACAGCACCGTGGCGGGAACCTCCCTGCCGGACCGGGCCACGATGGCCTGCTCGACCACCTGCACCTGGCCGGAGAGTTCGATCTCCGCAAACAGCAGGTCCGCGAGGGCGGAGAGGTCCGCCATGCCGGGAAAGGAGCCGTCCGCGCCCAGCCTGTCCAAAAAATCCCCCCGTCCGGGCTTCAGCGCGGTGTAGGGGCTCTGGGAGACCAGGGCGGCGGCCTCCCGCGCGGCGGACCGGGCCGCGGCGGCCAGGTCCCGGGTGCGCTCGTCCAGCCCGGAAAGCCGCCGGGAAAGGGCCGAAGCCCGTGCCTTGAGGGCGTCGCGGCGGTGCTCGAGGCTCTCCGTTTCCTGCTTCAGGGCCTGGTTCTCCGCCTCCAGTTCCCGGATGCGCGAAAGCAATTCCTCCCGGCCCTGGGCCGCCTGTTCCGCCACCCGGGCCGCCTCTTCCGCGGCCATGGCCATTTCCCGCCGCGCGCCCTCGGCAAGGGCCTGCCCGGGAGCCATGGCGCGCATGTCCCGGGCAAGGGTTCCGGCCGCCAGGGCCGGCAGGAGGGCCAAGACGGCCATGTACAACGCGGGCCGGTTCATGGGACCTCCAGCCTGCCCAGGGGCAAAAGCACCAGGTCCGCGGGACGGCGCTGGTCCGCCATTTCCATGGCCGCGCGCACCGGCCGGGAATACTTGGCCGAAACCGTGCGCCACTGCCGGTCCGCCAGGTGGTATACGCCGGTGACCTTCTGGTCCGGGCTCTGGAAGAAGAGCGCCGTGCGGCCCAGGGCCAGGACGTCGGCCAGGATCCTCTCGCCGTTTACCGTGACGTCCGCCCGGTACACGGCCACCTCCGACGCCCGCCGGGCCTCGGCCAAAAGCGCGGAAAACAGGGCGGAAAGCTTGCGGTCCTGCTTGGCCTCCGGGTCCGCCAGCACCCGGTCCAGCTCCGACAGGGCGGCCCGGCGTTCGGCCAGCAGGTAGGGCGGGCCCGTTTCCACCAGGGTGGAAAGCTCTTTGCGCACCCGGGAGAACAGGGGTTCCATGTCGCCGGAAAGCTCCGCGGACTCGGCCACGGCCCGCTCGCGCTCCTTTACCGTCTCCGACAGCCGGGAAATCTCCGCCAAAAGGCGCGCCTTTTCGGCCAAAAGCGCCTCGCGCCGCCGGGAGAGCTTCTCCAGGCGGGCGGAAAGCTCCTTGCGTTCGGCCGCCCACTGCTCCCGCTGCTGTTGGGTCTGCTGGCGGGTGTCGATGGCCGCGCGCACCTGTTTTTCCGCCTCGGGCCGCTGGCCGCGCGCCGCGGGAACCAGGCAGATGCAAAGGGCTATGAAAAGAAGTTTCTTCATACAATCCCGGTGGTTGGTTGATCGGAAAAGCGATCATACACCGTACGGCCGCGCAATAAAAGGGGGCGGCCAAATCCCCTTTGTGCCCCTTGCCGCCTGTGGTATGGAAAAAGCGCCTCGAACTTCTTTTGGAAGCCCGTCCATGCCCGCGAGCAGCCCCAAAACCATGGTCGCCGCCCTGGCCGCCGGGCCGGGGGGCGAGGTGTTCGACCTGCCGGGTTATTTCGCCTGCGGCGCGGCCGGGGACCTTTTGCGGCCCCTGGAGAAGGCCGACGTCCTCCCCCTGCCCCACGGGTCGGAGATCCTGTTTCTGCCGGACAGGAGCCCCGTGGTGTGGGACCCGGACGCCGGCGGCCCCGTGGCGCTGGCCGAAAACCCCTTTGCCCCGGGCGAGCCCCTGTTCGCCGTGGCGGTGTTCAACTCCCCGGGCTACGTGGCCGCGTACCATGGGGCCTGGGAGGAGCGAAAAGGAGCAAACACCCTGCCGCTGTTCTCCTACGGCGCGGCGGGATTCTTAAGCGGGGGCGTGGTTTCCGCGGCCTTTTTGGTGGACGCGGAGCCCCGGCAGGACCTGAGGCGCATGCCCATGGAAAAGGTGCGGGCCGGGGTGCGGCGGATGCGCAAAAAGTATCCCCGCAACCGGCTGGTGCGCCACCTGGCCGAGAACTGCGCGCTCACCTACGGGTGCCCGGCGGCCAAGAACTTTTTTTTGGGCCGGTACGAGGCCCCCCTGCCCGCCTCGCCCGCGTGCAACGCCCGGTGCCTGGGGTGCTTGTCCCTGCAGGAGGAAGGCGCGCTCCCCGTGAGCCAGGAGCGCGTCGCCTTCGTGCCGGAGCCCGAAGAGATCGCCCAGGTCGCCTGCGAGCACATCCGGCGGGTGGGTGAAAAGGCCGTGGTGAGCTTCGGCCAGGGCTGCGAGGGCGACCCGCTTCTGGTGGCGGACACGGTGGCCGAATCCGCGCGGCTCATCCGCGAAACAACGGACCGGGGCACCATCAACGTGAACACCAACGCGGGCCGGCCGGACCTGCTGGAAAAGGTCCTCTCCGCGGGCGTGGATGCGGTGCGGGTGTCCATGAACTCCGTGCGGCCCGCGTGCTACGCGGCCTACTTCCGGCCCCGATACGCCTTTGCCGACGTGCTGGAAAGCATCGACCTGGCCGGGAAGCTGGGCAGGTGGGTGTCCGTCAACTACCTGAACCTGGCCGGATTCACGGACAGCGCCCAGGAGTCGGCCGCGCTGTTCGACTTTCTGAAAAACCACCCCGTGGACATGATCCAATGGCGCAACCTGAACTACGACCCGCCGCGCTACCACCGGCGCATGGCCGGGGCCGCGGAATCCACAGCCCCCATGGGCATGGCCGCCCTGGTGAGGGAGGTGAAAAGACGGTTTCCGCGCCTTTCCCACGGCTACTTCAACCCTCCGGCCCGCGCGCTTGCCCTCCGGGTTGATTTTCCTTGAAGGCAATGACATAACCCCGGGATATAAGGTCCCGCGCTTTTTCGCACCCGAACGGTCCCCGCCCGATGGACGCAAACCCTTTCTGCGCCCGTTCGCGGGCGGTTTGGAGCTTCGCCTTGTACGATCCCGACAAATGCGACCTTTGCGGTGAGTGCCTGGAAAGCTGCACGTACCTGGATTTTTCCCTGGACCAGGCCAAGGCGGCCATGGAGGCATTGGCCGCCGGGGAACACCCGGACTGGCTGGATTCCTGCGTCACCTGCTTCGCCTGCACGGAGCGCTGCAAAAAGGGCGCGGACCCCTTTGCCCTCATCTGCCAGCGGCAGGAGGAATCCGGCACCTACGTGGACCCGGAGATGTTCGCCGGGGTCAAGGCCCACTTCTCCCCGCCCGAAGGCGGGTTCACCCCCCCGAAGGTGGAAGGGGACCTGCTGGACGCCTGCACCATCTACAACCCGGCCAGGGAATCCTTTGAAAGCAGGGTCTTCGAGAGCCTGCCCATGGTGCGCGGCAGGCACTACTTCTGCAACGTGCTGTACATGCACATGGGCAACCTGTCCGTGGTGCGGCAGGGGCTTTCGCGGTTTGTCGGCCGGCTTTCCGCCACCGGGGCCGGGCGCGTGATCCTGCCCCACGAAGACTGCTACGCGGCGCTTCTCATGGCCAGGGAACAGGGCATAGACATCCCCTTTACCCCGGTCCACCTGTACGAGTACCTCCTGGAGTACCTGGAAAAGAACGAGGCGGACATCACACCGCTCGGCATGACCATCGCCTACCAGCGGCCCTGCGCCGCGCGCTACACCGGCGGCAGGGACGACCTGGCGGACAAGCTTTTCGAGAAGATCGGCGTGACCCGGGCGCAAAGGAAGTACGACCGGAAAAACGCCCTGTGCTGCGGGCTGAACCCCGTGGGCGCCCTGCCATCGCGAAAGGGCATGGGCCCGGTCCAGGACGCCAACGTGGCCGACGCGAAGGAATCCGGGGCCACCGCCATGGTGTTTCTTTGCCCCATGTGCAAAGAGGCGCTGAAGCAAAAATGCGCCGAGAACGGTTTAACCCCCTTGTTCGTGGTGGACCTGCTGCGCGCGGCCCTGGGCGAAAAAGAACTTTTGGGGGGATGACTTTTTTTCCGGCCGGGGACAGGCGCCGGGAAGGGCGACGAAAGGAGAAGGGCATGGGGGAGATCCTTTGGAAACCGGATCCGGAGCGGGTCAAGAACACCAACATGTACCGCTTCATGCAGCGGATCAACGAGAAGTACGGCAAGGACTTTTCCGAATACGAAGGCCTGTGGAACTGGTCCGTGGACAACATCCCCGAGTTCTGGGCCGAGATGTGGGACGTGGCGGACGTGAAGGTCTCCCGGCCCTACAAGGACGTGGTGGACGACCCGGCCAAGATGCCCGGAGCCAAGTGGTTTTCCGGCGCGCGCATGAATTTCGCGGAAAATCTCCTGCGCTTTCGCGACGACCTTCCGGCCATCGTGTTCTACGGCGAGGGGCAAGAGCCTGTGCGGCTGACCTACGAGGAGCTGTTTCTGAAGGTGGCGGCCTTAGCCGCGGCGCTGAAAAAGGCCGGGGTGGAGCCCTTGGACCGGGTGGCCGGGTTCATGCCCAACATGCCCGAGACCATCATCGCCATGCTGGCGGCCACCTCCTTGGGCGCCATCTGGTCCTCCTGCTCCCCGGATTTCGGGCAAAAGGGCGTGCTGGACCGGTTCGGCCAGATCCGGCCCAAGATCCTGTTCTGCGCGGACGGCTACCGGTTCAAGGGAAAGGAATTCGATTCCCTGGAAAAGATCGCCGGCGTGGTGCAGACCCTCCCCACCCTGCAACAGGTGGTGGTGGTTCCCTACACCCGGGACAAGGCGGACATCTCCAAGGTGCCCGCCTCCGTGCACTACGACGAGTTCGTGGGCGGGGAATCGCCCCGGGACATGGAGTTCGCCCAGCTGCCCGCGTCCCACCCGCTGTACATCATGTACTCCTCCGGCACCACGGGCCTGCCCAAGTGCATGATCCAGAGCGCGGGCGGCATCCTGGTCAACCACTTGAAGGAGCTCCTGCTCCACACGGACGTAAAGCGCGACGACAACATCTTCTACTTCACCACCTGCGGGTGGATGATGTGGAACTGGCTTATCTCCTCGTTGGCCGCCGGGGCCACGGTGGTCCTCTACGACGGCAGCCCCTTCCACCCGGACCCGGGCGCGCTGTGGCGCATGGCGGCCGACGAGAAGCTCACCGTGTTCGGCACCTCGGCCGGATACCTCTCCGCTCTTTCCTCTTCGGGCTATGTCCCCAAGGGCGAGGTGAACCTGGAGAATTTGCGGGCGCTTCTGTCCACCGGTTCGCCGCTTTCCAAGGAAGGCTTCCGCTGGGTGTACGAAAACGTGAAAGACGACCTGCAGCTTTCCTCCATCTCCGGCGGCACGGATTTGAACGGCTGCTTCGCCCTGGGCAACCCCATGGGGCCGGTCTACGAGGGAGAACTCCAGTGCCGGGGCCTGGCCATGGCCGTGGAGGCCTGGGACGACAACGGCGAGCCCGTCATCAACCAGAAGGGCGAGCTGGTGTGCACAAAGCCCTTCCCCTCCATGCCCGCCTTCTTCTGGGACGACCCGGAGGGCGAGAAGTACCACAAGGCCTACTTCGACGTGTACCCGGGCGTGTGGCGCCACGGGGACTTCATCGAGATCAACGACCACGGCGGGGTGGTCATCTACGGCCGGTCCGACGCCACGTTAAACCCCGGAGGCGTGCGCATCGGCACGGCGGAGATCTACCGGGTGGTGGAAGGCTTCGACGAGATCGCCGACTCCGTGGTGGTAGGCCAGTCCTTTGACAACGACGAGCGGGTGGTCCTGTTCGTGAAGCTGGCCGAGGGCGCGGAACTGACCGAAGACCTGGCCGGCCGCATCCGGGAGGCCATCCGGGAAAACGCCAGCCCGCGCCACGTGCCGGCCAAGATCCTGCCCGTGCCGGACGTGCCCTACACCCTGAACATGAAAAAGGTGGAACTGGCGGTGAAGAAGGTCATCGAGGGCAAAGAGGTCCCCAACGCCGACGCCCTGGCCAACCCCGAGGTGCTGGCGTACTACCGGGACATCCCCGAGCTCAAGACCTGATCCGAATCCCGCGGGGAAGTCTCCGTTTTCCGGAAAACAAGGGCTTCTCCGCATTTGTTTGCTCCCGGCCCGCGCCAGCCCCCGGCGCGGGCCGGGCGCCGCTTCGCCAAAGGAGACCCCCATGCCCCAACCAGGCGCGCTCGACGGCATCAAGGTGGTGGACCTCTCCCGGCTCCTTCCCGGACCCTACTGCAGCATGATCCTGGCCGACCACGGCGCGCGGGTCATCGCCATCGAGGACAAGCGGTTCGCCGCGGACGGCCTGTACCTGGAAACGGTGAACCGCAACAAGGAGCACATGACCCTGGACCTGAAGACCCCGGAAGGCAAGGACATCTTCTTTGCCCTGGCAAAAGACGCGGACGTGGTCCTGGAAGGGTTCCGGCCCGGGGTGACCAAGCGCCTGGGCGTGGATTACGAGGCGGTGTCCGCCGTAAACCCCGGCGTGGTGTACTGCTCGGTGACGGGCTACGGCCAGGAGGGGCCCTTGCGCGACGTGGCGGGCCACGACGCCAACTACCTGTCCTATTCCGGGGTGCTGGACATCATCGGCGAAGCGGACCGGCCGCCGTCCATCCCCGGCGTGCAGTTCGCGGACATGGCCGGCGGCGGCATGAGCGCGGCCATCGGCATCCTCCTGGCCCTGGTGGCCAGGCAAAAGACGGGACGCGGCCAGTACATCGACATCTCCATGACGGACAACATGTTCGCCATGCACCCCGTCGGGCTGATGTTTTACCAGGTCCTGGGCGTGAACCCGCCGCGGGGCGAGTCCATGCTCGCCCACCGCTACGCATGCTACAGCACCTACGCCACGGCGGACGGCCGGGCCGTGTCCGTGGGCGCGGTGGAAAACCGGTTCTGGAAGCGCCTGTGCGAACTCCTGGGGGTGCCCGAGTACGCCTCCCTGCAGTACGACGAGGGCAGGCGGCTGGAGATCAAACAGCGCCTGGCCGAGATCTTCGCCACCAAGACCCTGGCCGAGTGGGAAAAGCTTCTGGCGGCCGAGGACTGTTGCGTGGCGCCGGTGAAAACCCTGGCCGAGGCCCTGGAATCCGACCTGTTCCAGCAGCGGGACATGGTCGTGGAAATGACCAAAAAGGACGGCGCAAAGACCAAGGCCCTGGGCGTGCCCGTGAAGCTTTCGGACACCCCGGGCGGTCTCCGCACCCCCCCGGCGGCCTTCGGCGAACACACCAAGCCCCTGTTGGCCGAACTGGGCTACTCGGAAGCGCAGATACAAGAGCTGGAGAAAAAGGGTGTGATCTAACCCGGATTATTCACGAAGCCTGATTTCCGTGCTGGCAAGGCTAGAGGGGTGAAGGCGTACTTTGGTACGCCGAGCCCCGATAACGCGGCCAGCGCGGAAATCGGGCGAG
>JAFDHW010000041.1:0-2992 GCA_019308705.1 Deltaproteobacteria bacterium | reverse complement strand
AGAATTCCTCAAATAATCAGACCGTCTTTGGCGCAAGACCCAAAAAACAGCTCCAACGGATTGAAACTAAAGAAAAATTCGATCTCGGGCAAAATTGCTCATGAATAATCCGGGCTAAGTCTTTTCCAGGGGCGAGACCGCGGAGATTCAAGAAGATAAGGGGACAAACACCTTGCAAGTCGTTGTGATCATACCGGCCCGGTATGGGTCCACGCGGTTTCCGGGCAAGCCCTTGGCCAAGATCCATGGCAAACCCATGATCCAGCACGTGGCGGAGCGGTGCGGAAAGGCCGGCTGCGTGGCCCGGGTGGCGGTGGCCACGGACGACGACCGCATCCGCGAGGTGGTGGAGGGATTCGGCGGAACCTGCGTGATGACGCCCCCGGAGCTCGCCTCGGGCACGGACCGGGTGCACGCGGCGGCGGTTTCCCTGGGGCTTTCCGCCGGGGACGTGGTGGTGAACGTGCAGGGTGATCAGCCCCTGGTGGCGCCCGGGTGCATCGACGAGGTGGTGGCGCCCCTTCTGGCTGACCCGGCATGTGCGCCGCGCACCATGAGCACCCTGGCCTTGAAGATCGTGCGGGAAAAGGAGATCACCGACCCCAAGGACGTGAAGGTGGTGTTTTCCCGGGAAGGCTTCGCCCTGTACTTTTCCCGGGCGGCCATCCCCTGTCCCCGGGACGCGGACACCAGGCCGGATTACTACAAGCACCTCGGGGTGTACGCCTACACCGTGGACTTTCTGGACGCGTTTTCCGCCCTTCCCCGGGGCGTTCTCGAGGACGTGGAAAAGCTGGAACAGCTTCGCGCCTTGGAGCACGGGCTTTCCATCAAGGTGGTGGTCACCCTCCACGACTCGCCCGAGGTGGACCTGCCCGAAGACATCGCCTGGATGGAATCCAACATCAGGCCCACTCCGGATCCATGACCCACCCCGTTTTCTTGACAGGTATGGGATTTTGCCCGTACCATCGTTTCAGCCGTTTCACCTTTTGTAACGCCGTCGATTCCCCCCTCATGGCCCGCCAAGGAGGCTTCCCATGGACCGGGACCTTATCCTCGCCAACTTGAACGCCCACGCGGTTCTGCAAAACCTGGAGGACCTGGTGGCCCTTGACCCCCAGTCCAACCAGGCGGCCAGGGACTGGGATATGTCCATCCAGTTTCTGGTGCGCAAGGGGCCCAAAGCGTACATAAGCTTCCGGGACGGCCGGTGCCGGGTGGGCAAGGGGACCTTTCCACGCCCGGACATCGTGCTGTCCTTCACCTCGCCCGCCCATTTCAACAGGATGTTCGAAGGCAAGGCGAACCCCATACCGCTCAAGGGGTTCACCAAGCTGGGCTTTCTATCCGGGGAGTTTGAGGCCCTGACCGAACGCATGGAACATTTCCTGCGGCCCACGGACGAACTTCTGGAGGACGAAGAGTACCGGAGGCTGAACACCATCTTTACGATGAACACCGCGGCCTTTGCCGTGCCGGAGCTGGCCGCCCTGGAGCCGGACTGCAACCACGTGGCGGCGGGTCTCAGCGACGGCATCGTGCTCATGAAGATTTTGCCCGACGGCCCGGCGGTGAACCTGGACGTGGACGGCGGCGGCCTGGACGCCCAGAAGGACGACGTGGCCCGGCCCGCGGCGGCCATGTACATCCAGGGATTCGACGCGGCCAACCGGTTCTTCAACCAGAAGACCGACCCCTTTACGGCCATCGTGTCCGGCGAGGTGTCCATCCGGGGCAGGATCCCCATGCTGGACGCCGTGAGCCTGATTTTGGACCGCGTGCCCGCATACCTTTCTTGAGAAAAACACGGAGGATCCATGGCCGAGTCCGCCCCCAAGGCATCCCCGACCAAGCCCGTCAAGCCCTACGAACACAAGAAGAGCCGCGAGCTGTTCGCCCGCGCCGCCGCCGTGATCCCCTGCGGCATCTACGGCCACCTCTCCCCCGCGCCCCTGGTGCCGCCGTCGGCCTATCCCTTTTTCGCCGGCAAGGCCGATGGCTCCCGGTTCTGGGACGTGGACGGCAACGAGTACATCGACTACATGTGCGCCTACGGGCCCATGGTGCTGGGCTACGGCCACCCCAAGGTGGAGGCCGCCGCGCGCGCCGCGCAGGAGGCCGGCTCCTGCATGACCTGCCCCTCGCCGGACATGGTGGAGCTGGCCGAACTTCTGGTGGACACCGTGTCCATGGCGGACTGGGCGTTCTTTGCCAAGAACGGCAACGACGTCACCACCCAGGCGCTCATGGTGGCCCGGGCCGCCACCTGCCGGGACAAGGTCCTGGCCGTCTCCGGCGGGTACCACGGCGCGGCCCCCTGGACCCAGGCCCCCGGCCACCACGGCGTGTGCGACGCGGACGTGGAAAACATCATCCGCGTGCCGTGGAACGACTTTGCCGCGTTCGAGCGTGCGGTGTACGACCACCCGGACGAAATCGCCGCGTTCATCGCCTCACCCTACCACCACCCCGTTTTTATGGACAACGCCTACCCGGCCGAGGGCTACTGGGACAAGGTGTGCGCCCTTTGCCGCCAAAAGGGCATTGTGGTCATCGTGGACGACATCCGGTGCGGGTTCCGCCTGGACGTGCGGGGCTCCCACGAGTACTTCGGGTTCACCCCGGATTTGGTGTGCTTCTGCAAGGCCATAGGAAACGGCCACCCCATCAGCGCGCTCGTGGGCACGGACGCGCTGAAGAACGACGCGGCGCGGGTGTTCTACACGGGCTCCTACTGGTTTTCCGGCGCGCCCATGGCCGCGGCCGCGGCCTGCATCCGCGAGCTGGTGGAAATCGACGGCCCCCGCAAGATGATGGACTTCGGCATGAAGCTGACCAAGGGCCTGAAGGACCTGGCCGCCTCCTTCGGCTATGACCTGGCCGTCACCGGCGCGCCCTCCATGCCGTATTTGCGTATCACCAACGACGAGTCCATGATGCTCCACCAGGACTGGTGCGGCGAGGTCACCCGCCGGGGCGCGTTCTTCTC
>JAFDHW010000040.1 GCA_019308705.1 Deltaproteobacteria bacterium | reverse complement strand
CAGGGCCTCTCCCGGCCGAAGCCCCAGGCAGGCAAGGAGGTCTTCCGCACCCATGGTTTCCAGAAACCGGGCGTTTGCAAACACGATCTGGCGGTTTTCATCCAGCACCACAAGGGGGTTGGACAGGCTGTCGGCCAGTTCGCGGAAGAACCTGTGGCAGCCCACCAGGTTCGCGGCGGTCCGGATTTCCTCCGGGGCGGAACGCCTGCCGACGCCCCAGGGCATATCTTTCATGGCTCTATCCATCGAAACCGGGCATGCGTCCTGAAAAGCAAAAAGCGATTTGTACCACAGGAGCGAAAAACTCCAACGCGGACAACCCTCAAAGGGATCGGGCGCTGCCCAGCAGGTAGGCGGCCTCCGCGGCCAGGGCGCGCTTTTCCCGGTACAGGGAGAGCAGGGAAAACCGGGCCTGGGCCCAGGCCACGGAAAATTCGCCCAGCCGTGTGATGGTGATGGTGCCCGCGCGGTAATGGCCACGGGCGTCCTGGTAGTTCTGCTCCGAAAGCTTCACCGTCTCCTCGGCCAAGCCGATGCGTGCGTTCACCCCGTCAAGGTTTGCGCGGATCCTTCGCACGGCCGCGACGATCTCCTTTTTGGCGGCCGATACCCCGGCGCTCGCCCTCTTGTGCCGGGCGGCGGCCTCGGCCCTTTGCGCCCAGATCAGGCCTCCGTCGAAAATATCCCACTTGAGGTTTATCCCCGCGGTCCAGGACTCGTACATCTCGTCGAACTCCTGGCCCGAGGTTTCCGCCGTTCCCACGGCTGCCACCTCCGGGAAGAGCCTGCCCCCCGCGACCTTTTTCTGGTAAAGGGCGCTTTTCTCCCTGGTGCGGGCAAGGTCCACGTCCGGGAAATTCCAAGACTCGAGGCTGGAAAACAACGCGTCCACCAGCAACTCGACCTCGGGCGTTTCGGACAGGTCACCCTCGGGCACCAGGGGCTCCTCCCCGGGCGGGCGGCCTATCAGCTGGTTGAAGCCCGTAATGGCGGTGTCAAGGGCGGCCTGGGCCTCCCGCACGGCCATCTGCGTGGTGTTCAAGGCCAGGCGGGCCTGGCGCACGTCCAGGGAAGTCACCATCCCGGCGTCGTACAGGTCCTTGGCGTCCTGGAATTCCGCCTGCGCCTGCTCGGCGCGGTCCCGGAGCACCTCCAGGGAGGCGCGGGCCAGAAGCACGGAGTCGAAGGCGTCCTTGACCCTGCGGACCACCCCCCGGCGGGAGGCGTCGTAAGAAAGGGTTGCCTGCTCGTAAAGGGAGCTTTTCAGCTTCAGGCTGTTCAGCACGCGGAACCCGGCGAACAGGACCTGGCTGGCCTGCACCTTGGCGGAGATGTCCCGCTCCGGGAAGAACCACGGGTTTAACAGGGGGTTGGGAAACGCCGGGGCGTTGGTGTCCAGCTCGTTGTATCCGGCCTGGGTGGATACGTGGGGCCAGGCGATGGACGCGGCCTGGCGGCCCTGGGCGGACAGGGCCTCGGATTCGTGACGGCTGGCGGCCAGCTCGTCGGAGTGTTCCAGGGCGTATTTTACGGCCTGGTCCCTGGTGATGCCCCAAGCCGCCGGGGCCAGGGCCAGAAGGGCCGCCAGGGCCGAAACCAGCAGATGCACAGCCTTCATCACAACCCTCCTGCGCCTTCGGACTGGACGGTGGACAAGCCCAGCTTCGCCCGCAGGTCCTCCAGGATCTCGTAGAGCACCGGCACCATGAGCAGGGAAAGCAGGGTGGCGGAAAACAGGCCCGACACGAAGGCCACGGCCATGGGCGCCCAGGAGATGCTCTTGGAGGGGATGCCGATGGCCATGGGCAACAGGCCCAGCGCCGTGGTCACCGTGGTGATGACCACGGGCCTAAGCCGCGCCGCGCAGGACTCCATGACCGCGTCCCGCAGGCTCTTGCCGGTCTTTAAGCGCTTGTTCATGAAATCGATGAGCAACAGCGAGTTGTTCACCGCCACGCCGGTAAGCCCCACGATGGCCATCATGGACCCCACGGTGAACACCGTGCGGGTGAGCATGAGCCCGAACACCACGCCGGTGAGGGCGAAGGGCACCGCGGAGATGATGATCACCGGCTGGAAATAGTCGTTGAACTGGGAGGCCAGGATCATGTAGATGGCCAGCACCGCTACGACAAAGGCGAGATACAGGGAATTGAAACTCTTCTGGGTGGCCTCGAACTCCCCGGCCCAGGACAGGGACACGCCGGGAAACTTCTCCTGGTTGGCCTCGAAGTGCTTGGACAACAGAAGCTGGGTCCGGGCCGTGGACAGGTGCGAGCCTTCCTTGATGTCCGCGGTGATGGTCACCGTGGGCTTGCCCTCGTAGCGGTTCTTCACCGTGGACTCCGGGATGTACTGGATGTTCACCAGGTCCTTCACGTACACCGGCGCGGCCGCGTGCTCCACCACGGGGAGGTTCAGCACGTCCGCGGGCAGGGAGAAACCGGCCAGGGACATGTTGGCCGGGTCCCTGGTGCGGGCGACGCGCACCATGAGGGGCACCTCCTCGTCGACGGCCCGAAACATGCCCGCCGGGTAGCCGGACAGGGCTCCGGCAAGGACCGAGGTGACCATGGACGGGTCGATGCCGTACTCGTAGGCCGCGTCCTGGTCCACGGTGTAGACCACCGTCTTCTGGGAATCCGGCCGGTCGTCCTCCACCCCGAACACGTCGGCAAGCTCGGGCGACGAATGCATGTAGGCCTCCAGAAAATCCGCGGCCGCAAGGGCGCTTTCCATGGTGGTTCCCGTGACCCGGATGTTCACCGGCTTGCCCGAGGGCGGCCCCACCTGCTCCTCGAACAGCCGCACCACCGGCCTCCCGCCCTGGGGCCAGTTCTTTGCCACAAAGGCGTCCAGTTGCCTGCGCACGTAATCCAGGTGGACCATGGGGTCGTTTTTCGGGTTCTCCGGGAAATCCCGTTTCCCTTCATGGGGAAGCGTCACGACGACCTGGCCGTAGTAATCGCCGGACCGGATCTGGTAGTCCTCCTGCTCGTACATGCCCGCGGTGCCCACCGCGGCCTGGGCCTGCCCCGGCCCCATGCCCATGATGAACTTCGAAATCGCGCGCACCGCCTGGTCCGTGGCGGTGAGCGACGTGCCGAGAGGCATGTCCAGGGTCACGTGGTAGCGGAAGTAGTTGGAGGGGAAAAACTGGGACCGGATCAGGGGCACCTTGCCGGAAAGCGACAGGCCCAGGGGCACCACCGCGGCGAAAAACAACCCCAGTGCAAGCGCCATGGCCACGGCCTTGTGGTCCAGAAGCCAGGACGCCAACCGGCGGTACACCACCCACAGGGGCGCAAAGGGGCCGGTCCGCAGGTGGTGGTAGGGGTCTTCCTCGTCACTCACCACGTCCTCGGGCAGCTTCTTGGGCCCCCAGTCCAGGATGTGCACGGGCAGGATGAACAAAGCCTCCAAAAGCGAGGCCAACAGGGCGAAGGTGACGGTCTTTGGCACATAGGAGAAGAAGTCGCCCAAGTACCCGGTCATGATGAGCATGGGCAGAAAGGCCACGACGGTGGTGAGCGCCGAGGCCACCACGGGCATCATGACCTCGGCGGTGCCGTCCACCACGGCCTGGCGCCGGCCCTTGCCCATCTGCCGGTGCCGGAACGAGTTCTCCATGATAATCACCGCGTCGTCCACGATGATGCCCGTGACCAGCACGAAGGAGAACAGGGTGATGGTATTCAGGGAAAGCCCGGTGGCCCGCATGACCAGGAAGGTGCACAGAAACGAGAACGGGATGCCGATGGCCGTCAACATGGCGTTTCTAAAGCCCAGCGTCATCCACAGCACCGCGGTGACCAGGATCATGCCCAGGATGAGGTTGCCGCCCAGGGTGTTCAGGGAATCGGAGATCTCGATGGTGGAGTCGTTGGAAAACACCACGGAGATGCCGTCCTTTTCGTGCTGGCGGCCGAACGCCTCGCCCACGGCCTTCACCTTTTCGGAGATGTCCAGGGCGTTTCCGGACTTCTCCTTGGTCACCCACAAATGGAGCGCGTCCTTGCCGTTCACCGAGTAGATGGTGAACGGATCGCGGTAGGACAGCCGCGCCGAGGTCACCAGGTCTTTCACCCGCACGAAGTTCCCGTCCCCGTCCTTTTTCACCACGATGGAAAGCACCTCGGACTGGCTGGTGAGCTTCTTGCCCGCGTCCAGCATGAACTCCGTGCCCTGGGTCTCGAACCGGCCGGTGGGGATCTTGGTGTTGGCGCTGGCGATGGCCCGGGCCGCCTGGCCGAAGGTGACCCCGTGTGCGCGGAGTTTCTCCGGGGAAAGGGACACGTGGAACTCCCGGTCGAACTTGCCTCTCAGCTCCGCGGAGCGCACGTCTTCCACGGCCAGGATGCGGGTTTTAAGCTCCTCGGCCAGAAGCCTCAGCGTGGTGTGGGGCACGTCGCCCGCTACGTGGACCACGATCACGGGCATCCACTCGTGGGTGTCGATGTGCAGGAAGGTGGGGTCCTCGGCCCCGGGGGGGAGCTCCTTTTTCACGGAAAGGATGCGGAACCGAATCTCGTCGTAGAGGTCCGGGTAGTCCGTGTCGTCCAGGAACTTGACCTTCACGGAGGAGTAGTTGCGGTAGGAGTGCGACTCGATGTACTCCACCGAGTCCATGTCCTCCAGGGCCTCCTCGATCTTGGAGGTGACCAGCTTTTCCACGTCTTCGGCGGATGCGCCGTAATAGTTGGTGCGCACGAACACCACGCCCATGTCCACTTCGGGCAGGTTCTCCATGGGCGAGGAGAAAAGCGCGAACACGCCCGCCACCACCAGGACCACGAAGATCACGTTGATGAACACGGTCTGGGCGAGGGTGAAGCGGACCAGGGGCTTCATGGATGCTTCCTGCTAGGGGTTGCCGGCCGGCGCAAGTTTCGCGCCCACGGGAAGGCGGGGGTCCTCGGCGGCCAGCAGGTAATCGCCGGACTCGCCCAGCACCAGAAGGTTCACGGTCTTTCCGTCCGCGGTTTGCACCCGGGGGTTTTCATAGCGGCTTTGCACGGCCGCCTTGGGCACCAGCACGCCCTCGGCCTTCACGGAAACGGCAAAGGAAAGCTTCAATCCTCCCAGGCGTTCTCCGGGGTAATCCTGGATCAGAAGCTCCAGGCAGCGCTTGCGGGTGGTCTCGTTGAACTCCGGGTTCACCCGGTAGATGGACACCGTGGCGGTTTGGCCCTCCAGGTTTGCCTCAAAGGTTTCGCCCAGGGCCCTGACCGCGGCAAGCTCCTGGCTGGTTAAGCACATGGGAACCACCAGGGTGTTGAAATCCCCCACCCGGGCCAGCGGCACCTGGGGGTTCACCACCTCGCCCGGCTCCACCAGCCGGTGCACCACCGTGTAGCCGATGGGCGCGTACACGTCGTACCGGGCACGCTGCTCCACAAGGCGCGCCAAGTCCACCTCCCGGGCCTTCTTTTCCGCGGAAAGCGCCTGGATCTGCAGCCGGGCCTGCTCCCACTCCTGCTTGGCGGCGTCCCGTTTCACCTCGCTGGCCCGGTCGCCCTCGTGGAGCTTTTCGATGCGCAGGTATTCCTTATGCAGGTAGGCTTCCATGGACTTGGCCCTGTTTAAGGCCGCCTCCGTTGCTTCCAGGGCCGCCTTGGCCGCGCGCACCTGGAAGGTGATGAAGGTGTCGTCGATCTCGTAGAACGGGCCCTCCCCCACCCGGTCGCCCATGTCGTAGTTGGCGGCCACCACCCGGCCCGAGACCTCGGCGGACAGGGTGATGGTGGTGTCCGCCCGGGTGTAGCCGGACAGGGTGGCGTCCTGATAGGCCTCGCGGACCACGAGGTCCTGGGCGCGGCCCCCTGCCGCAAAGGCCAGGAAGGCGGCCAGCGCAAGCGCGACGTATCGCATGAAAACCCCCTCCAGGGGAGGCAAAAATGTGGGAGAAAAGAAACCGGCCCCATGGGAAACTATTTAATGCCAAAACAATTCGTTAGATTCCCATGCCGAGCAGACGTTCTTTATAGGAAAACCTTGGAAGCGGGTCAAGGAGGGAGAAGGAAATCAACTGTCAAGCCCCAAAAGGGCGAGAAGCTTCTTCACGGGCACGGGACGCGCCACGGCGGTACCCAGGCCGGAGAGCAGCACATAGTCCAGGGTATCCCCGGCGCGCTTCTTGTCCCGCAACAGGGCGTCGGCCACGGCCCGGCGGTCCGCGGAAAGGGACAGGGGCAGGCCCAGGGACAAAAGCAGGTTTTCCAGCCGCCGGGCCTCCTCTTCCGCCAGCAGGCCCATGTCCACGGAAAGCCGGGCCGCGGCGGCCATGCCCGCGGACACGCCGTACCCGTGGCTCACCCCGGCGGCCTTCTCCAGGGCATGGCCCAGGGTGTGGCCGAAGTTCAGGACCTTCCGCCTGCCGGCCTCGCGCTCGTCCTCGCTCACCACGGCGCTCTTGATGCGCACGGAGTCTCCCACCATACGCAACACGGCCTCGGGGGCAAGGCCCCTGGCCTCCCGGGCGTTTTCCTCCAGAAACGTGAACAGGTCCGGGTCCGCGATGGCCGCGTGCTTGACCACCTCGGCCAGGCCCGAGGCCGCTTCCTCTTCCGGCAGGGTTGCAAGCACCGCCGGGTCGCACACCACGAACCGGGGCTGGTTGAAGGCGCCCACCAGGTTCTTGTAGCCTTCGAAGTTCACCCCGTTCTTGCCGCCCACCGAGGCGTCCACCTGGGCCAAAAGCGTGGTGGCGCAGAACCCGAACCCCATGCCCCGCACGTAGGTGGAGGCGACAAACCCCACAAGGTCGCACACCACGCCGCCTCCCACGCCGCAGAGGAACCAGTCGCGCCCGGCTTCCAGCCGAACCAGCCGCCTGTACACTTCCCGGGCCGTGTCCAGGGTTTTTTCGGCTTCGCCGGGAGGGAGCACCATCTTGGGAAAATCCGGCAGCCTGTCCCCGTAGAGCCGGTCCACGTTCTCGTCCGTGACCAGGAGCACGCCCCGCTCGGGCAAAAGCGCGGCCAGGCTGTCCAGGGATTCGCCCACCAGGACGCGGGAGTCTCCCAACAGGCCGCGGACCACGTATTCCTTCATTGCCCCGCTCTCCCCAGAAGCTCCGCCAGCTTGGCGGCCGGGTCCGGGTGGCCGGCCAGGGCGGTGCCGATGAGGAAGTTGTGCACCCCGGCGGAAAGCAGCCGGGTGATGTGCGCCCGTTCGCTCACCCCGCTTTCCGCCACCAGGGCGACGGCCGGCGGGACCAGCGCGGCTATGCGCTCGGTCACGGCCAGGTCCGTGGTGAAGGTGGAAAGGTCCCGGTTGTTCACCCCCAAAAGGGCCGCGCCCGCGTCCAGCGCGGTTTGAAGTTCCTCCTCGCCGTGCACCTCCACCAGGGCGTCCAGGCCCACCTCCGCGCACAGGGAAAGCGCGTGGCGCAAAAACCCCGGGTCCAGGGCGCGCACGATGAGCAGCACCGCGTCCGCGCCCATGGCCGCGGATTCCCACACCTGGTACTCGGACACGATGAAATCCTTGCGCAGTACGGGCAAAAGGCACGCGGCCCGGGCGGCCTGGAGGTCTTCCGGCGTGCCGGAGAAAAACCGCTGGTCCGTGAGCACGGAAAGGGCCTCGGCCCCGCCGCGCTCGTAGGCCCCGGCCTGGGCCCCCGCGTCCAGGTCCGCCCGGATGCTCCCGGCCGAGGGCGACGCCCGCTTGATCTCCGCGATGATGTTGGCCCCGAACCGGCCCGGCTCCTTCAGCCGCAGGGAGAACCCCCTGCCCGGTTCCCTGTCCAGGGCCTTTTGTTTCAGGTCCGCCAGGGGCGTGCGGATGCGGGCTGCTTCCACCTCCTGCTTCTTGTGATCCAGGATGATGTCCAGAATCCCGCTCATTTGCCGGATTCCTTCATGCCCTGTTTCAAGGACGCGGCAAAATCCCGCAGTTCATCCGGGGCAGCGCCCTGCTCCAGCATCTTGCAGAACGCGCTGCCCACCACCACGCCGTCCGCGGCGCGGGAAAGAAGCCCGGCCTGCTCCGGCGTGGACACTCCGAACCCCACGCACAGGGGAAGACCGGTCACGGATTTCACCGCCCGGGCGCACGTGGCCGCGACCTCCTGCTTGAGCCCCTCCGAGCCCGTGACGCCGGTCATGGAAACCAGGTACACGAACCCCGAGGCCTTCTCGCAGATGGCTTTCATGCGCTCTTTGGGCGTGGTGGGGGCCACCAGCCGGATGAAGTCCAGGCCCTCGTCCCAGGAGCCGGTGAGCTCGTCGGACTCCTCGACAGGCAAATCCACCACCAGAAGCCCGTCCGCGCCCGCGGCCACAGCCTCGGCGTGGAACCGGCCGTCCATGGACAGGATGGGGTTGTAATAGGAAAAGATCACCACGGGCAGGTCCGGGAACTCGGCGCGGATCTCCCCGGCCATGGAAAGCACGCCGGGAAGGGTCATGCCCGCGGAAAGCGCCCGCTGGCTGGCCCGCTGGATCACCGGGCCGTCCGCCGTGGGGTCGGAAAACGGCACCCCCAGCTCCAGCACGTCCGCGCCGCCTTCCACCAATGCCCGGATGGCGGCCATGGAGCGCTCCCGGTCCGGATCGCCCGCGGAAAGGAACGCCACCAGGGCCTTTTCCCCGCGCGCGGAAAGCTTCTCGAAGGTATGGGATATGCGGCTCATGGCACAATGCCTTTCCGGTTTTCCATGACAATGGACAGGTCCTTGTCCCCCCTGCCGGAGAGGTTCACCAGGATGACTTGCTCCTTTGGCCGGTTCGCGGCCTCCTTCATGGCCTGGGCCAGGGCGTGGGAACTTTCCATGGCCGGAAGGATGCCCTCGGCCCGCGCCAGGGCGTGGAACGCGTCCAGGGCCTCGTCATCGGTGACGGACACGTAGGCGGCCACGCCCAGGTCCTTGAACAGGGAGTGTTCCGGCCCCACGCCCGGGTAGTCCAGGCCCGCGGAGATGGAGTGGGCCTCCTTGATCTGGCCGTGCTCGTCCTGCAGCACGTAGGACTTGGACCCGTGAAGCACGCCAACGGACCCCGCGCCCAGGGTGGCGGCGTGCTTGCCCGTGGAAACGCCCATCCCGCCGGCCTCCACCCCCACCATGGCCACGCCGTCGTTCACAAAGGGGTAGAAAAGCCCCATGGCGTTGGACCCGCCGCCCACGCAGGCGACCAAGAGGTCCGGCAGCCTTCCTTCGGCGGCAAGAATCTGCTCCCTGGCCTCGTCGCCGATGACGCGCTGGAAGTCCCGCACCATCTGAGGATAGGGATGCGGCCCGGCCACGGACCCGATGACGTAGTAGGTGTCCTCCACCGCCCCCACCCAGTAGCGCATGGCCTCGTTCATGGCGTCCTTCAAGGTGGACGACCCCGCGTCCACGGGCACCACCTGGGCCCCCAGAAGCTCCATGCGGGAGACGTTGGGCGCCTGGCGCCGCACGTCCTCGGTGCCCATGAAGATTTTGCACTCCATGCCGAACAAGGCCGCGGCCGTGGCCGTGGCCACCCCGTGCTGGCCCGCGCCGGTTTCCGCAATGAGCTTGTTCTTGCCCATCCACCGGGCCAAAAGCGCCTGGCCCAAGGTGTTGTTGATCTTGTGCGCGCCCGTGTGGGCCAGGTCCTCGCGCTTCAGATAAATCTTGGCCCCGCCCGCCTTCTCCGTGAGCCGGCCGGCAAAAAAAAGCGGCGTGGGCCGCCCGGAGTACGAGGAAAACAAGTCCTTTAATGCTTGTTGAAATTGCCCGTCCTCCCGCACCGTTGCATAAGCCTCGTCCAGCTCCAGGAGCGCGGGCATGAGGGTTTCCGCCACGTACCGGCCGCCGTAGGGGCCAAAGTGGCCGCGGGCGTCCGGCATCCGGGACAAATCGCCGACGTTCATTTGAATATCCCCTCGCCCTTGCCGGCCGGGCAGACTTTTGCCGCGGCCAGGAAGGCTCGTATCTTTTCCACGTCCTTTTCTCCGGGAGCCCGTTCCACGCCCGAAGACACGTCCACCGCGGATACCCCGGCCGCAGCCACGGCCTCGGCCAGGTTGTCCGCGTTCAATCCCCCGGCCAGCACCACGGGCCTGCCCGCGCCGGCTCCCCTGGCCGCGGACCAGTCCCATGCCATGGCGTTGCCCCCGGGAAGCTCGCCCCCGGCGCTTTCCAGCAAGAATCCCGTGGCCTCATACTTGTCCGCGTCCGCGAACTCCGGGCTTTTGTTGGCGAAAAGCGCCTTGATCACGCGCACCCCGGCGTTCTCCAGGGCCGCCACCACCTCGGGGTGCTCGGACCCGTGCAACTGGACGAAATCCAGGTCAAGCTCCTTTGCCCGTTCCAACACCATGTCCCCGGGCTCGTCCACGAACACGCCCACCCGGCGGATGGACCGCCCCGCGGCTTCCAATATCTGACGGGCCGCCTCCGGCCCCACGCAGCGTGGACTTTCCGCATAAAACACCACCCCCAGGGCATGCGCCCCGGCCTCCACGCAGGCAATCGCCTGGTTCGGAGTCGTGATCCCGCAAATCTTGACCTGCACGCCCATGCGGCCTCCTGGTCGGTTTCGTGGGGGAAACTTTTTGGTGGGAAAAGAGGTTCCCCACACCCCCTTTCCCAAAAAACGGCTCGGTTTGCCGGTCCTGGCTGATCGGGCCTTTGTGGCCGATTTCGGAAGGTTGTTCCTGCAGAAGGTCCTTTACCAAGGACAAAAACAACCAATTTTAACCCGAAAACATGCCAGCAGAAAACCGAAAGTTTGGAAAAGCCCGGGGAATTCCCGAAACGGCTTTCCCCCTGGATTTTCTCACGCATTCTCCCACGTGAAGGAAGCCAGCTTTTCCAGCTTGTCCATGGCCGCGCCGCCGGCGATGGATTCCCGGGCGAGCTTTACCCCATCGGCCAAGTCCTCCGCCTTTCCCGCAGCCACCAAGGCGGCGGCGGCGTTGATCACGCACACGTCGGCGCGCGCGCCGGGTTTGCCGGAAAGCACCTCCCGGGTGATGCCCGCGTTCTCCTCTGGCCCGCCGCCGGAAAGTTCCGGGGAATCGTAGGTCCGGCCCAGCAGCGTTTCCGGGTCCAGGTCGTAGGTCCTGATCATGCCGCCGGAAAGCTCCGATACCCGGGTCTTGCCGCACACGGTGATTTCGTCCAGCCCGTCGTGGCCGTGCACCACGAAGGCCCGCTTGGCCCCCAGAAGCCGCAAGGCCTCGGCGAACTGGGGCGCGTACACGCCCAGGACCTGGCAGTTGGCCCCGGCCGGGTTGGTGAGGGGACCCAGCATGTTGAAGATGCTGCGGATGCCAAGCTCCTTCCTGGGACCGGCCGCGTGGCGCATGGCGCCGTGGAACGTGGGGGCGAACAAAAAACCGATGCCGATTTCGTTCACCGCCTCTTCCACCACTTCCGGGGCCACGTCCAGGCGCACGCCCAACGCCTTCAGCACGTCCGCGCTGCCGCACTTGGAACTGACGCTGCGGTTGCCGTGCTTGGCCACCGTGACCCCGCACCCGGCCACGATGAAGGCCGCGGTGGTGGAGATGTTGAAGGTGTGGGCCCCGTCCCCGCCCGTGCCGCAGGTATCCACCACCACGCCGGAGGTGGCCTGGATCCGGGCCGCCTTTTTGCGCATGGCCCGGGCCGCGCCGGCCAGTTCGGCAAAGGTTTCGCCCTTGGCGGCCATGGCGGCCAGAAATGCGCCTATCTGGGCGTCGGTGCACTTGCCGGACATGATGGCGTCCATGGCTGCATTGGCCTGCTCCTCGTCCAGGTCCCGGCGGTCGACCAGGTTTTTCAGGGTGTCGGTGAACATGGTTTCATCCTTCCTTTGGTTGATGACCGTCCATGCGGCAGAAGTTCCTGAGCATCCGCTTTCCCGCGGGCGTCATGATGGACTCGGGGTGAAACTGGATTCCCTCCACGCAAAACTCCCGGTGCCTCAGCCCCATGATCTCCCCGTCCTCGGCCCGGGCGGAGATTTCCAGGCAGTCCGGCAGGGTGGCCTCCTCCACGGCCAAGGAGTGGTACCGCATGGCCTGGAAGGGGGACTTGATGCCGGAAAACACCCCCTTGCCGTCCGCTTCCACCATGGAGGTCTTGCCGTGCATGAGGGATTTGGCGGAAACGATGGTTCCGCCAAAGGCGTGGGCAATGCACTGGTGGCCCAGGCACACGCCCAGGATGGGGATGTTGCCCGCGGCCTTTTCGATGAGCTTGAGGGTGACGCCCGCGCTTTCCGGGCCGCCCGGGCCCGGGGAAATCACGATGCGGTCCGGCGCCGTGTTCATCGCGCCCTGTGCGGAGATCTCGTCGTTCCGCTTCACCAGCACCTCCTCGCCGAGCATGCGCAGGTACTGGACCAGGTTGTAGGTAAAGGAGTCGTAGTTGTCGATGACCAGGATCATGGCGTCTCCCTCCCCTCGCCGCACACCAGGCGCATGGCCCGCTCGATGGCCCTGGCCTTGTTCACGCACTCCACGCGCTCGGACTCCGGGTCCGAGTCCGCCACGATGCCCGCCCCGGCCCGGACCACGATGCTTCCGTTTTTGGCCACGGCCGTGCGGATGGTAATGGCCAGATCCATGTTGCCGGTGAAGGACACGTAGCCCACCGCGCCGCCGTAGGGGCCCCTGGGCTCGTCCTCCATTTCCGTGATGATCTCCATGGCCCGCACCTTGGGCGCGCCGGAAAGGGTCCCGGCGGGAAAGGTGGCGGCCAAAAGGTCCCACCCGTCTTTTCCCTCGTCCAGCTCCGCGCTGATGTTGGAAACCAGGTGCATGACGTGGGAGTAGCGTTCCACCACCATGAGGTCCGTGACCTGCACGGTGCCCGTGGCCGCCACCCGGCCAAGGTCGTTCCTGCCCAGGTCCACCAGCATCAGGTGCTCGGCCCGTTCCTTGGGGTCCGCCAACAGCTCGTCCGCCAGGGCGCGGTCCGCCTGCTGGTCCGCGCCGCGGGGCCGGGTGCCCGCGATGGGCCGCAAGGTGGCCGTGCCGCTCTCCAGGCGCACCATGGTCTCGGGCGAGGACCCCACCAGGGACATATCCCCCGTCCGCAGAAAGAACATGTACGGGCTGGGGTTCACGTACCGCTGGGCGCGGTACAGGGCCACGGGGTCCACGACCGGGGAAAGGCCGAAGGACTGGGAAATGACCGCCTGGATGATCTCGCCCGCGCGGATATACTCCTTGACCCGCTTCACCCGCTGTCTGAAGTCCTCCGGGTCCACCCTTGGCACAAGCCCGGGTTCGGCCCGGGGTGCGTCCGGCCGGGGCACGGGCCGGTCCAGGGCCCCGCGCATGGCGCAAAGCCTCTCCACGGCCTTGTCGTACTGGGCCTCGGGGTTCTCGCCGTTATCCAGAAACGCGTGGGAAACCAGTGTCAGGGTGTGGCGCAGGTTGTCGAACACGTACAGGTCGCCCGTGACCAGGAAGTGGGCCAGGGGTTCGTCCCTTGGCAGCCGGTTTTCGATGCGCTCGAAGAACGAGACCGCCTCGTAGGAGAGATACCCCACCAGCCCGCCCCAGAACCTTGGCAGCCGGGGCTGGGCCACGGGGATGAACCGGGCCATGAAGTCCCGCAGGGCCGCGGTGGGGTTCCCGCCATGCTCGATCCTCTCTTCGCCCCTGGTGCCGGAAATGGAAACGCTTTCGGGAAACACCTTGACCTCGTACTTTGCCCGGGTACCCAAAAACGAGTACCGGCCCCAGCGCTCCCCGCCCTCCACGCTCTCCAGGAGAAACATCGGGCCGCTGCTGTCCTGGTGCTTCATGAGCAGCGACACCGGGGTTTCCGTGTCCGCCAGGATCTCCACGCACACGGGCACCACGGAGCCCTTTTCGGCCATGTCCAGGAATTCGGCCTTGTCCGGAAAAGCGGAAAGTTTCATTGGGCCCCCGTTTCCGCGCCCTGCCGGTCCAACAGTTCGTGGATGGCGCGCATCTGGTTGGCCAGGGCCGCGAACTGCCCGGGCAAAAGGCTCTGGCCGCCGTCGGAAAGGGCCTTTTCCGGGTGGTCGTGGACCTCGATCATGAGCCCGTGCACGCCGATGGCCGCGGAGGCCCGGGCCAAGGGCGGCACCTGGGCCGCCACCCCGGCCGCGTGGGAAGGGTCCGCGATCACGGGCAGGTGGCTTTCCTTCTGCACCACGGGCACGGCGGAGAGGTCCAGGGTGTTGCGCGAGTGCATGGCGAAGGTGCGCAGGCCCCGCTCGCAGAGCACCACCGCGGTGTTTCCGCCCTCCAGGATGTATTCCGCGGCCATGAGCCATTCCTCGATGGTGGAGGACATGCCGCGCTTGAGCAGAATGGGCTTCCTGGACTGCCCGGCCCGGCGCAGAAGCGAAAAGTTCTGCATGTTGCGCGCGCCGATCTGCACCATGTCCGCGTAGGCTTCCACCAGGTCGAACACCGCCGTGTCCAGGGCCTCGGTGACCACGGGCATGCCGGTTTCCCCGCGCACCTTGGCCAGGATCTTCAGGCCTTCCTCGCCCAGGCCCTGGAAGGAGTACGGCGAGGTGCGGGGCTTGAACGCGCCGCCCCGGAAAATGCCCGCGCCCGCGGCCTTGACCGCCCTGGCGATGGCCAGGCACTGCTTTTCGCTCTCCACGGCGCAGGGGCCGGCGATGAGGGTGAAATGGCCGTTTCCCACGGGCACGCCGGAAACGTCCACCACCGTGTCCTCGTGCTTGAACTCCCGGCTCACCAGCTTGAAGGGCTTGGTGACCGGGATGGTGTGGGAAACCCCGGGCAGGGAGGAGAACAGCGATGGGTCCACGGGCCCCTGGTTGTGCAGGATGCCGATGGCCACCCGCTCCCCGCCGGGAATGGGCCGGGGCGTGAACCCCGCCGCGCGGACGGCATCCTGAACCCCGGCTATCTGTTCGTTTGTCGCGTTCTTTGCCATGACCACCAGCATGTCGGGCTTCCTCCCTGTTTGTCTCTTGTTGTGCGGCTCCGTGCCCTGGCGGCGAAAACAAAAAAAGCCGCCAGGGAAAATTCCCCGCGGCTCCAAAAAAGAACCGCGGGCCGGGCGGCCCGCGGTTTCCTATGTCTGTCCCGGTGGACTAGGAACGTGGGCGCACCCGCACCATGTTCCACCACCACCAGTTGTTCGCGCCAAAGGCGTTATGAATCGGTTCGTACCTCATGAATGCCTGAATACGGCCTGGGGTTGGTCATGTCAAGAACTATTTTCGCGCCCTCTCAAACCATCCCCCGCCAGCACCCCCGGCCCTTCACCAACCGCCATCGCCAAATCCACCATCCAGGATACACGGCCATGGAAAACCATCCTATTGCGCTTCGCGCCCCGGCAACGGAGTTGCCGGGGCCGCCCGCGGATTTAGGTTATTTAGCATCCTTTGCTTTGTGCGCCTCCCACCACTCGGCCGCGAGTTTTTGGGCTTTGGCGATTTGCTCGGGGATCATTTTTTGGGAAAGCTTATCGCGATCTTCGGCGGCTTTTTTCATTCCCTGGCTGGCGGCAAGGTTCAGCCACATGTGGGCTTGGATGTAGTCCTGGGGAACGCCCAGGCCATGGAGATACGCCACACCAAGAATGAATTGCGCCTCTGGCAAACCCTGCTCCGCCGCCTTGCGGAACCATTGGGCAGCTTGTGCGTAGTCCTGGGAAACGCCCTGGCCAAGGAAATACGCCAGACCAAGCTTGAATTGGGCATTCACATATCCCTGTTCCGCCGCCTTGCGG
>JAFDHW010000477.1 GCA_019308705.1 Deltaproteobacteria bacterium | reverse complement strand
CCGCCGGACCACGGAGGCGGTGCGGGAGCTCAAGGCCCTGGCCGACGATGACGCGCCGGCGGACGAAACCGCAACCCAAGCCTTTGCCCTGTTGCGGGACACGGCCCGGGATTTTCTGAATTACTGCTTTTCCGCCTGACCCGGCCCGGAATCCGGCGCGGCGGGCCGTTGCAGGCATCCGCGCAGACGTGGTAGGCACCCCTGTGCTGCTTTTCCTCCCCTGCCCGGGAAGAACTTCTTGGAAACGCCCCTATCCCACATCGTCCGGGCCGTGCGCGAGCACCCCGGCCTTACCCGCAAGAGGGAAAACCTCCTGGTGGCGGGGCTCTGCACGGGCGGCCCGTTCGCGGACGCCGCCACCGCCGCCGTGGGGGACAAGATGGTGGCCGGGGCCTGCGACGCCATTTTGCCCGAATTGTGCGCCGCCGCCCCCCGGTTCGCGGGGCGCTGCGCGGTGCTGGCCGTGGTGAACGACCTTGCCGCGGCCGGGGCCAGGCCGCTTTTCTTCCTAAACTCCCTGGCCGCGCCGGACCAGCACACCCTGGAGGAATTGGCAGGGGGCATGGCCGAAGCCTCGGAGCTTTTTGAAATCCCCTGCGGCGGGGGGCACCTTCTGCCCCTGGGCAGCGCCGCGGCGGTGACCGCCGCCGGGGTGGGGGTGCTGGCCGGCCCGCCCCCGCCGGGCACGGTTTCACCGGGAGACGCGCTGATCCTGTGCGCCGCCCTTCGGGGCGGGCGGCCGCCGGCCTACCGCTACGCGTATGACGCCACCTTTTGCATGGGAGACCCGCCCCGGGTGCGGGCGTGGTACCGGACGCTGGAGTCCGTGTTCGCCGACGGCCTGGCGGTTGCGGCCAAGGACGTGGCCAACGCCGGGTTCGCGGGCACCCTGGCCCTGCTGCTGGAAGCCTCCCGCGCCGGGGCGAGGGTGGACTTGGGCCGGGTCCTGCCGCCCGCCGGCCTGCCCCTTGTGGACTGGCTGCTCACCTTCCCCAGCTTCGGGTTTGCGCTGGCGGCCGCTCCGGAAGACGCCCCCGGGGTTCTCGCCCGGCTCAGGGGCGCGGGCCTGTGGGCGGATACGGTGGGCGAGGCAACCGACGGCGCGAAGGTGACCCTTTGTCTCGCCGGGCGGTCCGCCACCCTGTTCGACTGGGACAAGGAAGGCATCCTGTCCCACCCCCCCGAAGCCTGACCCCGATCCCCGACCCCTCCCTTTTTTCCCGCCGTCCGCCCCCTTGACAAATGCCGGGCATTATTGTACTGAACATTCAGTACAATAATAAGGAGGAGAACCCATGCCCCAGGCCAAGGGGGCGAAAACCAGCAGGGGCGAGGACACCAGAAGGCGCATCCTGGAACGGACGCGGGAGCTTTTGGCCGACGCCGGGCCGGGAGGGGTGACCTTGGACAGCATCAGCCAGGCGGCCGGGGTGGCCAAGTCCAGCATCCTGTGGCACTTCGGGTCCAAGGAGGACTTGTACCTGGCGGTCTTGGACGAGGTCATGGCGAGGTTCGAGGCCATGGCCGTGGCGGAGCATCCCCCGGACGCGCCGCCCATCACGCGGCTGCGGGGATTTTTCCTGGATTTCGCGGCCTTGGTGCGCGCCTATCCGGGGGGCAGCCGCATCCTCGTCGGCTCGCTGTTCAACCCGGAGCTCATGGCCCGGGTGGGGGAGAAGGTGGCGGCCATGTACAGGCGGTTCCGCCGGTCTCTATCCGCCCATCTCTCCCAGGGCGGCTGCGCGGTGGACGAGCACGTGGCCGCGGGCGTGCTGGGGCTTCTGGAGGGAGTGTTCCTCCAGTGGCACATAGACCCCTCCCTGGACATGGAGGCCTCCTTCAACGCGGTGGCCGACGTCCTGGAGGCTCTGGAAAAAAACCTTGGCCCGAATTATTCATGAAAAATTTCACCGAATAAAATAGTTATACGGATTTAAACAGGTTACGTGCCAATGGAAGGGTCCTTGAAAAATGCACGCTGTTTCTTTGAGGAATGCTGCCATCGGTGAAATTTTTCACCCTTCCGGCGAGCCCGATTCACGCGATAGCTGCGTCAGGAGGGGGTCGCGGTACAAAAGTACAGCTTCCCTCCTCCTTCCTTGCTCTCGCGCGAA
>JAFDHW010000476.1 GCA_019308705.1 Deltaproteobacteria bacterium | reverse complement strand
CTCGCCCGATTTCCGCGCTGGCCGCGTTATCGGGGCTCGGCGTACCAAAGTACGCCTTCACCCCTCTAGCCTTGCCAGCACGGAAATCAGGCTTCGTGAATAATCCGGGCTAGGTGAAGCGGATCAACAGAAACGCGGCCATGCGCCTTTTGCCCGGTTCCAGGCACTACGGGTGCCCGGCCTGCGGCGCCAGGTTCTTCTCCTTGGGAGGCCTGGACATCCCCCTGGCCCGGGGCAACTTCCTGGGGTACTCCACCTTTGCGGGTATCTACTCCACAAGCGTGCCCTATACCTCCTGCGACGCCAACCCCCGGAAAGAACCCGCATCGGCCCGGTGTGGCCCCACTTCCCCGCCAGCGGTGGCGTTCCTGACAAGACTCCACCCCTGGCGTCAAATCCCGGGGCTTTTCATGTTTTTGCGAAAAAACGGCCGCCTCCTCCTCTTCGCGGCCCGGACCTGGGGGCGGATGGCCCTTGGCGGGGTCTTGCCGCGGCCTTGGGCTTTGCCGGAGCCTGGCCCCCCCTGGAACCGACAAAACACAAAAAAAGGGATGATCCGGTAACCACCCGAAATCACCCCTTTTCTTTAAGTGTGGTGCCGAAGGCCGGACTTGAACCGGCACGGGCGGAGCCCACTACCCCCTCAAGATAGCGTGTCTACCAAGTTCCACCACTTCGGCACAAAAGGAAATCTATCGCTGCTCCGGTCCCTGGTCCGCCTGGACGGGGGCCGCCGGGGCGGGGGCCTGCTCGGTCTGGGCCGCGGGAGGCGCGCTTTCCATGACCGAGGTGCTCTTGCGGTGGCCTCCAATGTAGGTCAGGGTCAGGGAGGTGAGCATGAACACCACGGCCGCGACAGTGGTGGCTTTGGTCAGGAAGGTGGTGGCCCCGGTGGAGCCGAACACCGTCTGGCTGCTGCCTCCTCCAAAGGCCGCGCCCATGTCCGCGCCCTTGCCGGTCTGCAAAAGCACGATGAGGATCAGCGATACGCATACCAGGGTATGCACGGCGATGATGACTGCGGTCATGGTGCCCCCAAAAAGCTCGAAATTCCGGCCCGTTATTGCTCCCTGAACCGGATGATCCTTGCAAAGGATTCCGGCTGAAGGCTCGCCCCGCCCACCAGGGCGCCGTCGATGTCGTCCTTGGCCATCAACTCGGCGATATTGCCGGGCTTTACGCTCCCCCCATACAATATGCGCGTGGCGTTGGCAAGGGATTTTCCCATGACCGAGGCCAATTTCTCCCGGATGTGGGCGTGGGCTTCCTGGGCCTGGTCCGGGGTGGCGGTCTTTCCCGTGCCAATGGCCCACACGGGCTCGTAGGCCACCACCAGGGGCTTGTCCGGGGTCATGGAAATGCCTTCCAGCCCTCCGGCAACCTGGCGGTCCAGCACCTCGAAGGTCTTTCCCGCGTCGCGCTCCTCTTCGCTCTCACCCACGCACATGACGGGCAAAAGCCCCTGAGCCAGCGCGGCGCGCACCTTCTTGTTCACCGTGTCGTCGGTTTCGCCGAAATACTGCCGTCTTTCGGAATGCCCGATGATCACGCAGGTGGCCCCGGCGTCCGCAAGCATGGGCGCGGAAACCTCGCCCGTGTAGGCTCCCTGGGGCTCCCAGTGCATGTTCTGGCCGGCCACGATGATCCCCGACCCGGCCACGGCCGCCGCCACCGCGGGAATCCCCACGAAGGAGGGGGCGATCATCACGTCCACGCCCTCTACGCCCTTCACCAGGTCCTTTACCTTTTGCGCCGCGACCCCCGCCTCTTGCGGCGTCTTGTGCATCTTCCAGTTGCCCGCGATCATGGGTGTGCGAGTGTCCATGGATCCTCCCTTGCCTGTGGTGAAACAGGCAGGGGGAGAAAAACCCTCAAGGGATCTTCTCCCCCTGCCGCCGATGCGGATTTTGCTCGGGGCCAGACCATAAAATGGTCCGGCCAAAACGGCTGTCAAGCGCCTAACCCCTTAACCGGCTTATTCACGGCGCCCGGCGGGTGAATAATTCGGTTAGCCCGGATTATTCACGAAGCCTGATTTCCGTGCTGGCAAGGCTAGAGGGGTGAAGGCGTACTTTGGTACGCCGAGCCCCGATAACGCGGCCAGCGCGGAAATCGGGCGAGC
>JAFDHW010000039.1 GCA_019308705.1 Deltaproteobacteria bacterium | reverse complement strand
CACCTGGCTTGACGGCACCCGGCTGAAGGTCTTTTCCGCCCGTGCGGAAAAAGGGCGGGGCGGCCGGCCCGGCAAGGTGCTGGAGTCCGAACCCGGCGCCCTGGCCGTGGCCACGGGCGACGGCGTATTGTTTCTGGAAGGCGTGCAGAGTGCCGGCGGCAAGCGGCTGGCTATCGCGGATTTCCTTCGCGGCAGGCCCGTGCCCCCTGGTACCGTGCTGGGGAAAAGGGACGAGGGCTCGTGAGCGGCAAAAAGCAGACCGGCCGGCCGGACCCCAGAAAGGCCGCCCTAGCCGTGCTGGAGCAGTTCTTTGCCGGAAAGGGGCTTTTGGACCGGCTCACGGACAGGATTTTTGCCCAGCGGCCGGGGATGAGCAAGAAGGAGCGCGCCCTGGTCACGGCCCTGGTGTTCGGCACGGTGCGGCATTTGGGCCGGGTGGATTTCGCCCTTTCCCTGGCCAGCGACAAACCCCTGGAAAAGACCCGTCCTCAGGTGCTTTGCCTGCTCCGGCTGGGCGCGTTCCAGCTGCTCTTCATGGACCGGCCCCCGGCCCTGGTGGTGGACTGGTGCGTGCACACGGCCAGGAAGAAGGCCCCCTGGTCTGCGGGATACGTGAACGCGGTGCTCCGCCGCGTGGCCAAGGGCGGCAGGGTCCTTCCCCTGCCGGACTTTGAAACAGACCCCGTGGCGCACCTGGCCACGGCCGAGTCCTTTCCCCCCTGGATGGTTGCCCGGTGGGCGGAGCGCTTGGGCGCGGAAGAAGCCCGGAACCTGTGCCGGTCCCAGAACGCCATCCCGCCCATCACGGTGCGGGAAAACCCCACGGCCCCGGGGTTTGAGCCGCCGGGCCCCTTTCTGGAAAAGGTGGTGGAAAACCTGGCCCCGGGAAGGTATGCTCCGGGAAGCCTCACTTTCGTGTCCCCCAAAAGGCCCCTGGCGGAACTTTCCGCCCACAAGAAGGGGTTTATCACGGTGCAGGACGAGGGCTCCCAGTTGGTGGGGCTTCTGGTCGGCGCGCGGCCCGGGGAAAGGGTGCTGGACGCTTGCTGCGGCATGGGCGCCAAGACCGGCCAGCTGGTCCAGGCCATGGACAACCAAGGGTTCATCCTGGCCACGGACACGGACGCCAAAAAGCTCCCGGTGCTTGAGAGAGAGATGGAGCGCATCGGCGCGAAGTGCGTGGAAGCCAGGGCGGTTTCGTCCGGGGAGGCCTTTACCCGGGCGGACGAGGAGCTAATGGACCGCGTGCTGGTGGATGCGCCCTGTTCCGGCCTGGGCGCGTTGCGCAAGCACCCGGACGCCAAGTGGACCAGGACCGCCGGCGACCTTGTACGCCACCAGGCGAACCAGCTTTCCATCCTGGAAAACGCGGCCCGGAGCGTTGCGCCCGGCGGAGTGCTGGTGTACGCGGTGTGCTCCCTGGAGCCCGAGGAAAACGAGGACGTGGCTGCCGCGTTCCTTGAGGGCCGCCCGGATTTCTCCCTTGTGCCCGCGGGCGAAAGGCTGCCCGCCGCGGCCCGGGCCATGGCCGGGGACGACGGGTTTTTCCGCTCCTGGCCGCACAGGTTTTCCACGGACGGATTCTTCGCCGCCGTGTTTGCAAGGAAGCCATGAAACGCCTTTTCCGGTTTCTGGTTTTCGCCGCGGTGTTCGCCGCGGCGGCCGCCGCCGCGGGGTTCGGGGTCATGCACGTCCTGTTCGCCACCGCGGACACGGTGGTGGTGCCGGACCTTGTGGGCAAGGACGTGGTGTGGACCCTGGAGGTGCTCACCGGTCTCGGCCTGAACACCAAGGTGACGGACCTGCGGCACGACGCCCGGGTGGGCAAGAACAAGGTCATCTCCCAGGACCCGCCGCCCGGCAGCGAGGTGAAGAAGAACCGGGACGTGCGCATCGTGCTCTCCGCCGGGCCGGCCGAGGTGGTGCTGCCGGACCTTTCCCACCTCTCCCTGGCCGCCGCCCGCATCGCCCTGGAGGAGGTGGACTTAGCCCCGGGCCGGGTGTGCCGGGTGCACGCGCCCGCGCCGGAAGGCACCGTGCTGGCCCACGACCCGGCCGCCGGCTCCCGGGTGGCCTGGGACACGTCCGTGGACCTCCTGGTGAGCGCCGGGCCCGAAAAGGCGCAGTTCGCGGTGCCGGACCTTTCCGGCATGGACGCGGAACGCGCGGTGGCCGTGGCCGAGGAAGCGGGCCTTTCCGTGGAGTTCGCCGAACCCGCAGCCGACCCCTCCATCCCCAAAAACACGGTCATTGACCAGGATCCGGGGTTCGGCTACCGTGTGCGCGCCGGGGAGGCGCTGTCCATCCGGGTGAACCGGCCCGGCGGCCCCGAGGTCCCCGGGGGGGAGGACCCCCGCCGGTTCCTTCTTCTGCGGACCCCGCCGGGGTATTTGAAAACGCGCCTGGTGGTGCGCACCGGGCTCTTCGGCAGCCGGGCGGACCTTTTGGACCAGGCCGTGAAACCCGACACCCGGGTGTGGATCCTGGTGCCCCCCGGCGCCGAGGGCGGCCTGCGGGTGAAGGCCGACGGGAAGCCCGTGGACCTCCGCGAGCACTGGGCCGGCCGCGCCATCCGCAAGCATTTGGAAAAATACTTGCCCGAAGGCGGTTCCTCCGCTTCTTTGCCATAACCGCTTCCGAAAACCGTTTCGCAGAAAGGCAGACTGATGGAAACCATCATCGCCCCTTCCATTCTTTCCGCGGACTTCACCCGGTTGGGCGAGGAGGTGGCCGCCGTGGAAAAGGCCGGGGCCGGCTGGATCCACGTGGACGTCATGGACGGCGTGTTCGTGCCCAACATCACCATCGGCCCCCTGGTGGTGGAGGCCTGCAAGCGGGCCACGTCCCTGCCGCTGGACGTGCACTTGATGATCATGGAGCCGGAGCGGTACGTGGCCGACTTCATCAAGGCCGGGGCGGACATCCTCACCATCCACGTGGAGGCCACCCGCCACCTGGACCGCGCCTTGAACCACATTCGCGAGCTGGGGGCCCGGCCCGGCGCGGTGCTGAACCCCGCCACGCCGCTTGAGGACGTGGAGTGGGTGCTGGAACTGTGCGATGTGGTCATGCTCATGAGCGTGAACCCGGGCTTTGGCGGCCAGTCCTACATCCCCTACGTCACGGAAAAGACGAAAAGGCTCTCGGAGATGATCAGGACCCGGGGGCTTTCCACCATCATCGAGGTGGACGGCGGGGTGGACCCCAATACCATCGCCGCGGTGTCCGCGGCCGGGGCCACGGCGTTCGTGGCCGGGTCCGCGGTGTACAAAAAACCGGACTACGCGCAGGCCATCTCCGCGCTCAAGCAAAACGCCCAAGGAGGCTCCCATGGATAACGCGGCCACGGTGCTGGTGATCCACGGCCCGAACCTGAACATGCTGGGAACCCGCGAGCCGGAGGTGTACGGCTCGGACACCCTGGAGGACATCGACCGCAGGCTGGTGGAAAAGGGCCGAAAACTGCGGCTTGCCGTAGAGACGTTCCACTCCAACCACGAGGGCGCCATCGTGGACCGCATCCAGGAGGCGGCGGCGGCCGGGGTGGCCGGGGTCATCATCAACCCCGCGGCCTATACCCACACCTCCGTGGCCATCCGCGACGCTTTGCTCCTGCTTTCCTGCCCCATCGTGGAAGTGCATTTGTCCAACGTCTACAAACGGGAGGCCTTCCGCCACAAGTCCTATGTTTCGGACATCGCGGCGGCGGTCATGGCCGGGTTCGGGGCCAGGGGATACGAGCTTGCCCTGGAGGGCCTGGCGGGCATGTTGTAGATAAGGAGTCCGTCTCAAAAATCCCTTGTTCTGCAAACCTCCGGCAGGGCGCTTGGATGAAGGCTTCGGAAAAGTACCGGTTCGACCGCATGGAGTTCGCCGGGTCCCTGGGGGACCTGGGCACCCTGCTGCCCCTGGCCATGGGCATGATCCTGGTCAACCGGCTGGACCCTTTGGGCGTGTTCTTTTCCATCGGTCTGTATTACGTGTTCTCCGGCGTGTACGCGGGGGTGACCGTGCCCGTGCAGCCCATGAAGGTCATCGGCGCCTACGCCGTGGCCACGGGCATTTCCGCCTCGGCCATCGCCGCGTCCGCCGCGCTCATGGCCGGGGTGCTTTTCGTCCTGGGCGTCACCGGGGCCGTCACCCTGGTGGGCAAACACGTGCCCAAGGCCGTGGTGCGGGGCGTCCAGCTCTCCACGGGCGTGCTGTTGGTGACCCAGGGGGTTCGGTTCGTTGCCGGCACCTCGTCGTTCCAGCAAATGGCCGGGGCGGCGGAGCCCTACCTTTCCGTGCAGGCCGTCGGTCCGGTGCCCCTTGGCCTTGCCATAGGCGTGCTCGCGGGGGCGGCCACCCTGCTGCTTTTGAACAACCGGCGGCTGCCCGCCGGCTTGGCGGTGATTTTGGGCGGCGCGGCCCTGGGCGCGGCCCTGGGGGCCTGGCCCGGGGGAGGCGCCCTGGTTCCGGGCCTGCACCTGCCCACGCTGTTGCCATTTGGCCTGCCCGGGGGCGCGGACGCAACCTTTGCCCTGTTCGCCCTGGTGCTGCCCCAGACGCCCATGACCCTGGGCAACGCGGTCATTGCCTACGCGGACCTTTCCCAGGATTACTTCGGCCGAAGGTCCGCCCGGGTCACCTACCGGTTCGCCTGCATATCCATGGCCCTGGCCAACGGGGTTTCGTTCCTTTTGGGGGGCATTCCCCTGTGCCACGGCGCGGGGGGCCTTGCCGCGCACTTCCGGTTCGGCGCGCGCACGGCCGGCTCCAACCTTATGATCGGCGGGCTGTTCGCGGCCTTGGCCATCCTGTGGGGCGACCAGGCCCTGGCCCTGTTGAGGTTTCTGCCCATGGCCGTCCTGGGTGTGCTTCTGATCTACGCGGGGTCCCAACTGGCGCTGACCCTGCTGGACGTCAAGGAGCGCAAGGACCTGTTCGTGGCTGTGCTCATCCTGGGCATCACCCTGGCCTCTTCCCTGGCGTGGGGCTTTGTCATCGGCATCGCCGCGGCCTGGGCCCTGAAATCCCGCCGGCTGTCCGTGTAGGCGGATGCCCGCGACTTGCGCTTCGGCATAAGCCTCCCTTTACGTTCCGTCGGGTTTCTTTGCACCCCCGGGCCACGGCCGGCCTTCTGCCATGCCCGCGCCATGATCGTGCGTGAAAAAACCGTCTGCTTGTGGTAGGTTTTGCCATCCAAAATCCGGAAAGGAGCCGATCGCCCATGGCCTGGTACTACGCCCGCGGAGGACAGCGGCAGGGGCCGCTTTCAGACAGCGAGTTCGACTCCCTGGTCCAGCAGGGGGCCATCAAGGGCAAGACCCTGGTGTGGAACCCCGCCATGCCGGACTGGAAACCCTTGTCCGAAGTGCTGGGGGACGCCGGAGGCGCGGCCGGGGAACTGGCCGGGGGCGGGGCGGTGTGCTCGGTGTGCAGCCGGGTCCATCCGGCCGACGAGATGGTCCCCTTCGAGGAGCAGTGGGTGTGCGCCCAGTGCAAGCCGGGCTTCGTGGAGCGCATCCGCCAGGGCGTGCGCCCGGCCGGGGAGATGCACTACGCGGGCTTCTGGATCCGGGGCGTGGCCAAGATCCTGGACGCCTTCATTCTGGGGACCATCAATTTTTTGCTGGTATCTTTGATGGTCGGTTTTGCGGACGTGTCCGCCGGGCCCGGGACCAACATGTCCCTGGCCTTCACCGTGGTGCTGAACGTCGTCTCCATCGCCGTTCCCATCGGGTATTCCGTATTCTTCGTGGGCAAATACGGGGCCACGCCGGGCAAGATGGCGTTGAAGCTGAAGATCGTGATGGCCGAAGGGAGCAAGGTGAGCTACCTGCGGGCTTTCGGACGGTATTTTGCCGAGCTGCTGTCCGGCGTCATTCTGGGCATAGGCTACATCATGGCCGCCTTTGACTCGGAGAAGCGGGCGCTGCACGATCGCATCTGCAACACCCGGGTGATCCACGTGTAAACCCCGGACAGGATTCCCATGCACCCTGCCTGCCCGTTGTGTCAAAAGCCGCTTCCCGCACGGTCCCTGAACACGGCGGTGCCCGTTCCCTGCCCGGGATGCGGCGGGCAGCAGATGACCCGCGTGTTTCCCGCCCTGCTGAATCGGCCGGAAAGCGTATCGGGTCCCCTCGCCGAAGAGGGGGAGGGCTCCTGCTTTTTCCACCCCAAAAAGCGGGCGCAATCGGTTTGTTCCCGCTGCGGCCGGTTCGTGTGCGCCCTGTGCGAGGTGCCGGCCAAGGACGGCGTGCTCTGCCCCACCTGCCTGGCCGGCAAGAACGCCGCCGGGGAGGACGACATCGCCCGGCAGGGCACCCTGTACGATTCCCTGGCCCTGGCCCTGGCGGGCATCCCGCTGCTGTTCGTCTTTCCCGTGGTGGTCACCGCCCCCGCGGCCATGGTGATGTCCATCCGCTACTGGAAACGCCCCTTAAGCCCGGTACGGCGCTCCCGGTGGCGTTTCGTGCTGGCCATGGCGCTGTCCGCCGCGGAAATGGCCGTGGTCGCCAGCCTGATAATCCGTTGGATATGAAAAAGCCGCGCACATACGAGAGGATCGCGGGGCCCAGAAGCCGCCTGGTCACCGTGCACAGCCTGTACAAGGGGCCGGACCACCTGCTTTCCGTGGTGAACACGGGCGGGTACCGGGAAGAGTACCGCAGGTTCCCCTACGACGACATCCAGGCCCTTTCCGTGGCGGTCTTGCGATGGAGCAGGTGGTCCTCGCTTCTGACCCTGGCCCTGTTTTTGTTCCTGGTGTGGGGCGCTGTGGCCGCGGAGGGCGGGCTGGCGGTGTTCGTGGCGATCCTGGCTGGCGTCGTAGGCTTGGGGTTGTTGGCGGACCTGTATATGGGCGCCTACGTAAAGGTGACCATCCAGACGTCGGTGCAGCGGGCCAGGCTTCCGGCGGTCAAGCGCATGCGCACGGCCATGGAGGTGATGAGAGAGGTGCGGGAACAGGTGGAGGCCGTGCAGGGCGTTTTGCCTTCCGCCCTTTCCGACGCGGACCTGGCCGCCGTGCCAAAGGAGCCCGGGACCCGGGAGGCCGCCGCCGGACCGCCCCCCGTCCCGGCCGGGAAGGCCAAGGCCGGGCCGGAATCCGGCCGCTGGCACCTGGCCCTTTATTACCTGCTTCTGGCCGGCGCCGTGGCCGGAACCCTGGACCTGCATCTTGCGGGCACGGGGTGGATGGCCCTCTACGGGGTGCTTTTCTGCGCGTCGGTCCTGGCCTCGGTGGGGGCCTCCATCCACCAGCGGAACAAGGCCCTTCCCAGGGGATTGAAGAACGTCACCCTGGCGGCCACCGTCTTCCTGCTGGGGGTCCTCCTGGTTTTCCATGTCTATGGCATGGCCCTGGGCGCCGACATGGCGAAACGGTTCGGCAGCGATATGCACAACCTCAACCTGTACAGGCACCTGGCCTCGCTGCGGCCGGAGGACATGGGCCGATTTTTCTACTACGGATGGGTGGCCTGCGTCGCGGGCTTTCTGGTCCTGGGCACCCTGGGGCTTGTCCTGGTTTCCGGCCACCGCGCCGCGGTCAAGGCCGGTTCCGCATGATTCCCGGCGCCCAGCCCCAACCCGCGGCGGCCCGGTGTTTCATCCACCCGGACCGGGAAGCCTCGGCCCGCTGCCTTGCCTGCGGGTCGACCTTTTGCAAGGAGTGCGTCACCGAGCACAAGGGCAGGGTGCTCTGCGCGGCCTGCATATCCGGCGGGGCCGGCGCGGCCGGGCGAAAGCGGGTGCGCGCCGTCCTGGCCCTGGGCATCCAGGCCGTGGGCGGCCTGGCCGTTGCCTGGATGTTTTTTCACTATCTGGGGCTCGCCTTGGCGTCCTTGCCCTCGTCCTGGCACCTTGCCCCCTGATTTCTTGCATCCCTTTTCCGAAACGGGAAACAAGGCCTTGAGCAGACGGCCGGAGACATCCATTCCCGGACCCTTACAGACCCTGGACCAGGGCGCGGCGCTTCTGGCGGAAAAGCCGGGGCTTGTGGCCATCCACTGGCTGGGCAGCGCGCCCTTTGTGCTGGGGCTTCTGCTGTTTTCCTGGCGCATGGCGGTTTCCGGCCGGGCCTGGGAAATCCTCCCCCCGGCCTCGGCGGCCATGGCGGTCTTGTTTTTGTGGATGAAATGCTGCCATGCCTGGTTCGCCTCGGCGGTGGCGGACAGGCTGGCCGACAGGGAACGGGGGCGGCTGACCGCCCCCCGGTTCCTAAAGACTCTTTCCCGCCAGGCCGTGGTGCAGGCCCCGGGGCTGTTCGTGCTTCCCCTGGCTTTGGCGCTGGGGTTTCCCCTTCCCTGGGCCTACGCCTTTTTCCAGAACGCCTCGGCCCTGGACGGCCGGGAGGGCGGGGCAAGGGAACTGGCGTCGGTGTCCTGGTCCCAGGCGAACCTGGCCCCGGGCAACAGCGTGCTCATGGTGTGCGTGCTGGGGGTGTTCGAGCTCCTCGTTTTCGTGAACCTGGCGGCCTTTTTCCTCGTGCTCCCGGGGCTGGCCAAAAGCCTCCTGGGCATGGAGTTCACCCTGTTTCGGGCGCGGCTTCTCGCGGCGGACCCGGGGTTTTGGGCCGCATGTGCGGGCGTTTCCTGGCTGGCCGCAGACCCCCTGGCAAAGGCGGCGTACGCGGTTCGCTGTCACTACGGGCTTTCGCTCCGCACCGGCGAGGACCTGGCCGCCCGGGCGCGCAGGGCCTTTGGCGTTGCGTGCGTGGCCCTCGCCCTGTTCGCGGCGGCCGCCGCCCTGGCTCCCCGCGCCCTGGCCGCCTCCCCGCCGGAGGAATCCTTTGCCCGTGCCCTGGACCAGTCTGTGCAGACGGTTCTCAAGGACCCCCGCTATGCGTGGAAGCTTCCCAGGGCCGGGGAGGTGAAGCAGGAAAAGCCCCCCGGCCCCCTGGCAGGGGCTGTTTCCTGGCTCGCCGAGTGGCTGAAGAAGACCGTAAAGGCTGTGGCCGAATGGGTGGGCAGGGCCGTAGACTGGCTGCGGGACCTGTTCCCCGACCCGCCGGAGGCCGCCGAGGCCCCCCGGAAGCCGGGCGTTTTCACGGCCTGGTGGGCGCTTCTGGCCGCGGGGCTGGCTCTGGCCGGGGCGCTGGCCGTGCTCCTTCTGCGCGTGCGCCGTGCCTTCGTGCAACCGGCGGAGGCCGTGGAGCCGGCCGTTGCAGCAACCGTGGTGGACCTGGCGGACGAGGGCGTCTCCCCGGACGACCTCCCCGAGGACGAGTGGAAACAACTGGCCCGCTCCCTGCTGGAGCAGGGCCGGGTGGCCGAGGGGCTGCGGGCCCTGTACCTGGGGACGTTGGCCGGGCTTTCGCGCCGCAGGCTCATCCTGGTGGCCAGGCACAAATCCAACCACGAGTACCTGCGCGAGCTGGCTTACCGGGCCGGGGCGTTCCCCGCGCTGGTGGAGGGCTTCTCCTTCCAGACCCGGCTTTTCGAGGGCGCGTGGTACGGCGGCAAGACCCCTTCTCCGGCCGAGATCGCGGGCTTCTGGGAATCCTACGAAAGGGCGGCGGGCCATGGGCGATAGGTTCCGCGCGGCCGCGGCCTCCGCGGTGGTCCTGGCCCTGTTTTTGGCCGGGCTTTCCTGGTGGTGGACCCTGCGCAGGGGCACGGGTATGGAGGATTACTCCTCCTTCCGCGCGGACCCCAAGGGCGCTCGTGTCCTGTACGAGGCCCTGGACGCCATGGGCGTGGACGTGGCGCGTTCCAGGAAGCGAGTGCCCCCGGACGCCCCGGACGCCACCATCTTGTGCCTGGGCTTTTCCCCCTTTCGGTTCGCGGAAGACGAAACGGCCGCTCAGGCCCTGGCCGGCTCCGCGGCCCGCGGCGGCAGGGTGGTGGTGGCCTTTGGGCCGCGTTTTTGGCTGCCCGGCTGCACGGAAACGGAAGCGGATGCCGAACGGCCGGAGGGAGAATCCCCGGAGGAGGAGCCGTGCCCGGCGGAACCCGCGAAAAGCGGCGCAAAGGCCCCGGGGGCGGGGAAGGAGGCCACCCTGTCCCGCGGCTTTGCCCGGGTCTGGGGCGCGGAAGTCGTCACGGCCGGAACGAGTACCAACGCGGTCCGCGCGGAACTGGTCCCCGGCCGATGGTCCAGGGGCATGCCCGCCCACTTGTCCCTGCACACCCCCCTGCGCCTGTCCCTTGGGCCCGGCTGGCAGGCGGTCTACGCGGCGGATGGAGAACCGGTGGCCGCCCAGCGGCCCTTTGGCAAGGGGACCCTGGTGCTGTTGGCGGATTCCTTTTGGCTGTCCAACGAGGCCCTTTCCGTGGAGCGCAGGCCCGCGTTTCTGGCCTGGGTGCTGGGAAACCCGGGCCGGGTGGTGTTCGAGGAAGCACACCTGGGCGCGGCCGAGGGCCGGGGCGTGATGCTCCTGGTGCGCAAGTACCGGCTGGAGGTCCTGCTGGCGGGCCTTGCCTTTGCCGCCGCGCTCTTGGTGTGGCGGCTGGCCGTGCCCCTGGTTCCCCCCAGGGAGCCGCCGCCGGAACCAGAAACCGCAAGGGACGGGTACAAAAGCCTGCTCGAGCGGAGGCTGCCGCCGGAAAAGGCCCTGGCATTGGTCCGGGAGGAGGTGCGCCGTGGCGCGGTCCTTTCCAGGATGAAGCCCGAGGACAAGAAACGCCTCGTAACCCTGCGCCCGGGCAAGGACCCCGTGGAGGATTATCTTTCCATGGCCCGCCTGGCCGCGGATCTTTGTCGCCGGTTGAAAGGAGGGAGAAGGAACGCCACGGCCCGCCGACCGAGGCGGAGCCGGTGTTCCGCGCACCCATGGAACTGGAAGACGTGAAACAGACCCTTGCCCGGGCCCGGGAGGAGGTGGGCCGGGTGATCATCGGGCAACAGGAGGCGGTGGACAACTGCCTGGTGGCCGTCTTCACCGGCGGCCACGCCCTGGTGGAGGGCGTGCCCGGGGTGGCCAAGACCCTTTTGGTGCGCACCCTGGCCAGGGTCCTGGGTTCGGAGTTCGGCCGGATCCAGTTCACCCCGGACCTCATGCCCGCGGACATCACGGGCACCCACGTGTTCGACTTCGCCACCAACGGGTTTTCCCTGGTCAAGGGGCCGGTGTTCACCACGTTTCTGCTGGCCGACGAGATCAACCGCGCGCCGGCCAAGACCCAGTCCGCCCTGCTCCAGGCCATGCAGGAGCGCACCGTGACCATCGACCGCACCACCCACGCGCTCGACCCCGGGTTCACCGTGTTCGCCACCCAGAACCCCATAGAGCACGAGGGCACCTACCCTCTGCCCGAGGCCCAGAAGGACCGGTTCATGC
>JAFDHW010000475.1 GCA_019308705.1 Deltaproteobacteria bacterium | reverse complement strand
TGTGATTTCGGCGGCTTATCTGCTTTCCGTATATCACAATCCCCAAGAAAATCCACCCCCGTTTGCGCGATTTTTTCTTTTTATCCTGGATAGTTAGGCTTTATGGACAGGCACGAAACTAACGAAAAATTCGATCTCGGGCAAAATTGCTCATGAATAATCCGGGTTAGAGCATCTCCATGGTTTTTCCAGGTATTGTTTGCTAATAATAATTATTCCTATAAAATCGGGATGTTCTGGCGCCGGTGTCCTGGCAAAGCGTAATCTTGTTGAAAGAATTGAAGAAAATCACTTTTTCCTGTCATCAAATTTCTTGACTTCCCCAAGGAAAGTTTCGTATAAGGGAACATCGTTGGGGATAAACAGCATCCGGCCCGTAAGAATCGGGGAGCATTCCGCCCTCACCCGGCTCCGATAGGAACCGGATTCCGTTTTGGCCGGGAATGGTTTTTCGGCCAAAAGGTAAAAATATCCAACAAGTTTTAGCCCAGAGATCCTCGCCAATAATCCGGCTGGGAAGCTGGCGGGCTCCAGGTCGCCGCCAGTTCTTTGCAGCTATCGGCGTCACCTCTGTTTTCGGCCTTTTCATGGAATTTGCCGCCACCCCCGAAACCGCCGCAACAAAAGGCGTCTCCCAACGGGTTCAGCCCCACGGGGGAGCGTTGGTGAACCTTGTGGTCACCCCGGAAAGGGCATCCGAGCTCAAGGAGCTTTCCGGGAACCTTCCGGACGTGGACCTCACGGACCGCCAGCTCTCCGACTTGGAGCTTCTGTCCAGCGGCGCCTTTTCTCCCCTCACGGGATACATGGGCAGGGAGGACTACGAGTCCGTGCTCGATTCCCTGCGCCTGGCCGACGGAACCCTGTGGCCTCTGCCGGTCTGCCTGGACCTGGACCAGGCCCGGGCAAAGGCTCTTGAGCCCGGCAAGGCCGTGGCCCTCCGGGACGCGGAAGGCTTCATGCTGGGAGTGCTGCACGTAGAGGACGTGTGGGCGGTGGACAAGAAGCGGGAAGCCGAAGCCCTGTACGGCACCTGCGACACCAGGCACCCCGGGGTGGAGAGGCTGTTTTCCGAAACCGGCACCCACTACGTTTCCGGCAAGGTGGAAAGCATCCAGCTTCCCCTCCACTTCGCCTTTCGGGGGCTGCGGCACACTCCCCTGGAAATCCGGGCCCTGTTCGCCAAGTTGGGCTGGAGACGGGTGGTGGGGTTCCACACCTCCCATCCCCTGTACCGGGCCCAGCACGAGTCCACCCTGCGGGCCATGACCAGGGCCAAGGCCAACCTCCTGCTCCATCCGGCCGTGGGCCGCGTCCGGCCCAAGGACATCGACACCTACACGCGGGTGCGCTGCTACCGGGAGCTTGTCCGCTATTATCCGCCCAACATGATGGTCCTAAGCCTGTTTCCCTACGCGGAGCGCATGGCCGGCGCGCGGGAAACCCTGTTGTGCGCCCTGGTGCGGAAAAATTACGGGTGCACCCACTTTCTGGTGGGCAATGATCACGAAAGGGCGGGGACCGACGCCTCGGGCCAGCCCTTTTGCACGGCTCAGAGCGTGGAAAAGCTTTTGGAGGAGGTGGGCGAGGACCTTGGCATCGAGGTGCTGCCCTACGAGCGGCTGGTGTACGTGGCCGAGGAGGGCGCCTACCTTCCGGAAGCCGAGGTGCCCGAAGGCGCCGGCAGGCTGACCCTTTCCGAGGACGAGTTCCACGAGCGCTTAAGGGCGGGAAAGCCCGTGCCCGAGTGGTACTCCTTCCCGGAGGTGGTGCGCGAGATCACCCGGTCCAACCCCCCGCGCCACCAGCAGGGGCTCACCATCTTCTGCACCGGGCTTTCCGGGGCGGGCAAGTCCACCATCGCCAAGGTGCTCTACGCCCGGTTCGCCGAGTTGGGCCGGCGGCCGGTCACCTTGCTGGACGGTGACATCGTTCGCAAGAACCTGTCGTCGGAGCTGGGTTTTTCCCGGGAACACCGCGACATCAACGTCCGGCGCATCGGGTTCGTGGCCAGCGAGATCACCAAGAACCGCGGCATCGCCATCTGCGCGCCCATTGCCCCCTACGCGCCCACCAGAAACGCCGTCCGCAAACTCATCAAGTAGTCCGGCGAGTTCGTGGAGGTCC
>JAFDHW010000474.1 GCA_019308705.1 Deltaproteobacteria bacterium | reverse complement strand
CTCCAGGTTCGTGCCCTGCCAGTCTTCGTAGGCCAGGCGATAGCGGGCCAGGACCTTGATTCCCGTCCTCTCCACCCGCTCGTCCGCAGGCCGGGAAAAGAACAGGAAACTGGTGTCCTCCTCCACCCAGTTGCCGATGAAGTCCGGGCCCAGATCCGCTTCGGACGCGGCGTCCAGCGCGCCGGCCAGGTGGTAGATGAAAAGGTCCCCGTACGGGCAGACCTTGCTCATGGCTGCTCTTTCCTTTTCCTGCCCAGGTTCTCCATGTACCACGTGGTGGGGTCCACCAGGGTGAATCCCGCTGCGGAAAGCCGCTTTTTTACTCCCGCCACGTTGATGGTGTGCACGTAGGGAAACACCGCCCGCTTGTCGCCTTCCCAGTGCCGGGAAACCAGGATGCTGCCGATGAACACGTTTTCCTCGGTGAGGATGTCCACGATCTTCTTGATCTCCCCCATCTTGTGCTCCGCCAGGATGCACAACAGCGCCCCCGGATCGCCGATCCCCATGACACTGATGAAGGAGGCCAGAAGATCCCGCACGCTGACGATGCCCAGAAGCCGGTTGTCCTCGTCCACCACGGGCAGGGCCCCCACCTTGTGGCTCTGGATGAGCAGAAGCGCGTCCTGGACCGTGTGGGAAACGGACAGGGTGACCACGTTTTTCGTCATAACCCGTTCCACGGCCGTGTTGCGGCACTTCTCCAGGGCCTGGGAAACCTCCTCGGGCTCGCACAGGGAGGACGGCATGGCGCTTCGCAAGTCCCGGTCCGTGATGATGCCCGTCAGCCGGCCGTCCTCCCCCACCACGGGAAGGTGCCGGATGCGGTGCTTTGCCATGAGGCTCTCGGCCTCGGCCAGGGTGGACCGGGGGGATATGGTGATGACGTTTTCGCTCATGGAGCGGCTGACGAACATGGGCTCCTCCAAATCGTCAAGGGATTTGTTCCAACAGGATCCGCACATGGTCCGGCCCGAGGCGCGACAGGCACGGAAGGCAGTAGCCGCCTTCCAGCACGCTCACCAGGCGGCCGTGGCACAGCTCGTCCGCCAGGTTCTTGATGATGCCGAACACCCGGGCGTATCCGCAGTCCGTGAGGGCCATGTCCGCCATCTCGTCGTTCTTGTGGGCGTCGAACCCCGTGGAAACCAGGAAAAAATCCGGCTTGAAGCTCTTCATGGCGGGAACCAGGTCCCTGTTCAGGGCTTTTACGTAGTCCTCGTCCCCGGAACCGGGGGACATGGGCGAGTTCAAGGTAAAGCCCGTGCCCGGGCCCCTGCCCCTCTCGAACTCCCGGCCTGTTCCGGGAAAGGTGAAGGATGGGTGCTGGTGGATGGAGTAGTAGAAAACCGAGGGGTCTTCCTCGAAGAGCTGTTGGGTGCCGCTTCCGTGGTGCACGTCGATGTCCGCCACCGCCACCCGGGCAAGGCCCCACTTCTTGCGCAGATACAACGCGGCCACGGCCACGTTGTTGAAAAAGCAGAACCCCAGGGCGGACGCCCGCCCGGCATGGTGGCCCGGCGGCCGGACCATGCAGAAGGCGTTTCTCACCCTCTCCCGCATGACCAGGTCGCAGGCCGTGAGCACCCCGCCCACGGCCATGAGGGCCACGTCAAAGGAATGCCGGTTGATGACGTTGTCCGGGTGATCGAAGAGCCGGGTGCCGTTTTTGCAGGCCCGGCGGAACCGCTCCACGTATTCCGCGTCGTGGGCGGCCAAAAGCCACTTCTTGCCGGTTTTGCGGGGGGCCGCGGAAAGCACCTGGGACAGCAGCCTGGCGTTCTTGATCCCCGCATACATGGATTGCAGGCGGACGGCGCTTTCCGGGTGGTCGAAGCCCGTGTCGTGGCGCAAAAACACCTTGCCGTGCACCAGGGCGGTGCGGAAATTCCCCCCGGTTTTTGCCTTGCGCCGGGCCATGGGATGCGTCCCAGGTCAGGGGATGATCTTGTCGAAGATGGCGAAAGCCTCCTTCACCACCGCGGCGTCCTCGGGAAGGTTGATGGTGGGGGTGCCGGCAAGGTCGAAATCGTACACGGACTGGTCCACGCCGATGGTGCCCGCAAGCTCAAGCCCCTCCTTTTTGATGACGTCCAGCAGGGCCTGGTTCGGTTCGCCCTTCAACTGGTTCAG